>JADLGU010000001.1 GCA_020849155.1 Rhodocyclaceae bacterium
AATCATCTTGAACTCGAACAGCCGGCATTCCAGCGCGCCGTTGTAGAGCGGCGTGCGCTTCGAGGCCTTCAGGCCAATCAGCTTGGGCAGCTGGGTGTCGGCCGAAATGAAATAGCAGCGCCAGCCGGCGAAGTGCTTCTTGAGCGCATCCCCCAGCTTGGGATAGAAGGCCGCCAGGCGCTCCTGTTCATCGAGCCGGACGCCGTAGGGCGGATTCGCCACCATCACGCCCTCGGCCGCCGGCGCCTCCAGCGCGAGCAGGTCGGCGCGCCGCAATTCCACCGACTCGTGCAGGCCGGCGGCGGCCAGGTTCTGGCGTGCGCGTTCCATCTGGTCGGCGCTGATGTCGCTGCCGTAGAGTGGTTGTGGCCCTACGGGCTTGCGCCGCGCCTTGGCTTCGTCGAGCAGGCGCTGCCATAGCGCGGCCTCGAACCCCTCCATCCTGAAGAAGCCGAACTTGCGCGCCAGCCCTGGCGCGATGTCGTGGGACAGCAGCGCCGCCTCGAGCAGGAACGTGCCCGAGCCGCACATCGGATCGAGCAGGGCCATCCCAGGCTGCCACCCGGCCAGCCGCAGGATGCCGGCGGCGAGGTTCTCCTTCAGCGGCGCCTCGACCGAAGCGTATTTGTAGCCGCGCTTGTAGAGCGGCTCGCCGGAGGTGTCGAGGTACAGCGTCGCTTCGCTATCGGTGAGGAAGGCATGGATGCGCACGTCCGGCTCGGCGGTGTCTACGCTCGGCCGCGCGCCGGTCTCGGCGCGGAAGCGGTCGCAAACCGCGTCCTTGATGCGCAAGGTGATGAAATCCAGGCTCTTCAGCGGGCTGCGGATGGCGGTGACGTAGACGCGCAGGGTCCGGCGCACGGCGAAGCGCCGGTGCCAGGGCACGTCGTGGGCCAGACGGTAGATGTCATCCTCGCGCTTGTATGGAGCCTGGGCGACGCGCCAGAGGATGCGCGTCGCCAGCCGGCTCCACAGGTTGGCGCGGTAGCAGGCTTCCCAATTCCCGGCAAAGCCGACTCCGCCAGGGACGGCCTCGATGCGGGTGCCGCCCAGTGCGCCCAGTTCCGCCGCAAGCTGGGCTTCCAGGCCGCGCGGGCAGGTGGCGAAGAATTGTTCCATCAGAACGGCTTGAAGAGGACCAGCCACACCGCGGCAAACAGGATCAGCACCGGGAACTCGTTGAACCAGCGGAACCAGACGTGGGTTTTGGTGTTGCGGTCCTGCGCGAAGTCCTTGAGCAACTGGCCGCAATACAGATGGTAGGCGATCAGCACCAGGACCAGCGCGAACTTGGCATGCACCCAGTAGCCCCATGGGCCATGGCCCAGCCACAGCCACAGGCCGAACAGCCCGGTCAGGACTGCGCCGGGGGCCATGATGCCGTAGTAGAGCTTGCGCTCCATGATCTTGAAGCGCTCGCGGCTGGCGGTATCCTCGCTCATCGCATGGTAGACGAACAGCCGCGGCAGATAGAACAGGCCGGCGAACCAGGTCACCATGAAGACGATATGCAGCCATTTCAGCCACAGCATCCGGTTTTCTCCTTTTCCATCGCGTTCAGGGTGCTGGCAACATCGGGAAAGCGCAGCCGTACGCCGAGCTCGCGCTTGATGCGCCGATTGGACAGACGCCGCGATTCTCCCATGAAGGAGAGCATGGCGGGAGAGAGCTGTCGCTCGACCTCGGCGCGCGGCAGGCGGGGGGCGCGCGGCAGGCCGCAGCGGTCGGCGAGAAGATCGAAGTACGCGCCCATCTTCAACACCGAATCGTCGCTGGCGTTGTAGGCCCGCCCCGGGCGCCCGCGCGCAAGCGCGCGGCATGCGATGGCGGCCAGATCGTCGGCGTGGATGTGGTTGGTATGGACGTCCTCGCTCTCGCGCAGCAGGGGAAGGCCTGCGTGCAGGCGCGCCAGCGGCAGGCGGTCGCCGGCGTAGATGCCCGGCGCGCGCAGGATGGAAACGACCGAGCGGTTCCTGCTTCCGAAGCGACGCAGCTGCTTTTCCGCATCGGCGCGCCGCTGCGCGCGCGGCGTCTGCGCCCGCAACGGCCGCTCCTCCGCCACCCACGCGCCGGCGCAATCGCCATACACCCCGCTGGTGCTGATGTACACGAGTCGCTGTGGTAGGATTTTCGCCTGCCCGAAAGTGGCCAGCAGCGCCTGCGTGCGCCGGTCGCGCGCGCCTTTTTCCTGCGGCGGCGCGAAATGCAGCACCAGGCTGCCGATCCCGGCCAGGCGCTTGAGCGAGGCAGGTCGGTCCAGATCGGCAATGAGCGGTGTGGCGCCAAGCGCGCGCAACTCTGCGATGCGCGCAGGCGAGCGCACGGCGGCGTAGACGCGGAAATGCTTGACCAGCCAGGGAAGGGCGCGGCGCGCGATGTCGCCGCAGCCGATGATGAGCAAACGTTGCACCTGTCTATTCTAACCTTGCCATGTCCTATCGCATCAAGATCGAGCCTGGCCCGTGGCAATTCGATGTCGAGGCGGGCAATACCCTGTTGCGTGCCGGCCTGGCTGCCGGCATCGCCTTGCCGCACGGCTGCCGCAACGGCGCCTGCGGCGCCTGCAAGGCACGCGTGGTCTCCGGCCAGGTTGATCCCGGCTATTTCATGGAAGGAGTGCTGAGCGAACAGGAAATCGCGCGCGGCTACGCGCTGATGTGCTGCGCTCGCCCCTTGTCCGATCTCACCCTCGAATGCCGTACCGCTTCGGGTCTGCGCGACCTGCCGGTGCGAACCTTGCCCTGCCGCATTCAGAAAATGGATCTGCTTGCGCCGGACGTGATGCATCTGACGCTCCAGTTTCCTGCCAGCGAGCGCCTGCAGTTTCTCCCCGGCCAGTACATCGACATCCTGCTCAGGGACGGCCGCCGGCGCAGCTTCTCCATCGCCAACGCGCCGCGGGAGGACGGTCGGATCGAGCTGCACATCCGGCGCGTCCCGGGCGGACACTTTACGCAGCACGTGTTCGAAACCCTGCGCGAGCGCGACATCCTGCGCATCGAAGGCCCGCTCGGCACGTTCTGGCTGCGCGAGGAGAGCGGCAGGCCCGTCGTGCTGCTGGCGGGCGGTACCGGATTCGCCCCGCTCAAGGCCATCGTCGAGGGCGCCCTTCAGAAATCGCCGGTACGGCCGATGACCTTGTTCTGGGGCGCGCGTGACCGGGCCGGGCTCTATCTCCACGAACTCGCCGCCGGCTGGGCAGCGACGGGCGCACTGGGTCGCTATGTGCCGGTACTGTCCGAGCCGGAGGCGGCGGACGCCTGGAGCGGGCGCACGGGGCTGGTGCACCGTGCCGTGGCGGCTGATTTTCCCGATCTTTCGGGACATGAGGTCTATGCCTGCGGTGCGCCCGCCATGATCGAGGCTGCACGTCGCGATTTGACCGCGGAATGCAGTTTGCCGGAAGATGCGTTTTATGCCGATCCATTCAACTTTGCCGCCGACAGCGTGACGCCATGAGTGCCTTCCTGATCAGCCGCGAGCCGGTGCTCAACCGCGGCCGCGCCATTACCGCCACGCGCCTCACCGTGCATGCGTCCCCCGGGCCGAATGCCTGCCGCCAGATCGCGCAGGAGCTCAACGGCCTGGGCGATACCTGGCCGGCCGCGCGGACGGTGTTCCTGGGCATCGGGGGCGTGGCGCCCGATGTCGGCCTGCTCGAGTGGGACGCGCCGCCGAATGCCATGATCGAAATGCCGGCCGCAGCGCTCGGCCAGCCGGCCACCCAGGAACTGATGCAGGGCCTGCAGCAGAAGGGTGTGTCGATGTGCCTCGACGGCTACGGCGCCGGCATGACATTGCCGCCGGGTGCGGATTTCCGTTTCATCCTCGCCGACGCCACGGGCGCCGTGAGCGGGGCGCCGGGCCTGCTGCTGGCCAAGGGGCTGCAGGACAACGCGCAGTTCGATGCCGCCATGCAGAAGGGTTTCGGCGGCGCCTGCGGATGGTTTTTTCTCAAGGGCGTCACGCCGGCGAAAAAACTCTCGCCCAACCAGGCGCAGACCATCCGGCTGCTCAACCTGGTGCGCGCCAACGCCGACATCAAGGAGATCGAGGCGGCGCTGAAGCAGGACGTCGCGCTTTCGGTGAAGCTGCTGCGCTACATCAATTCCGCCGGCTTCGGCCTCGCCGTCGAGATCCATTCCTTCCGTCATGCCGTCACCATGCTCGGCTACGACAAGCTGAACAAGTGGCTGTCGCTGCTGCTGGTCACCTCGAGCAAGGATGCGGCGGCGCCGGCGCTGATGCAGGCCGCCATCGCGCGCGGCCGTTTCATGGAGCTCGCCGGCAAGGGCTATGTGGACAAGAATGAATTGGACAACCTGTTCATCACCGGCGCCTTCTCGCTGCTCGACATCCTGCTCGGCGTGCTGATGGAAACCGCGCTGGCCGACATGCACCTGCCGGACGCCATCAACGAGGCGCTGATCTCCGGCAGCGGCCCCTACGCGCCCTTCCTCGACCTGGCGCGCGCCGGCGAACGGCAGGACGGCGCACGCCTGGCGGCGCAGGCGGCGGAGCTGCAGCTCTCGCCGCAATCGTTCAACCGCGCGCAATTCGAGGCGCTGGTGTTCGCCGACAGCCTGCAGGTCAGTTAGGCTTCCTTGCCCGCCCGCGGATCACCGCGGCAATCGTGTTCAGGATGAAGAAAACCAGGGCGGCGGCGTTGAGCAATCCGCCGGCGCTGCGCCATTCGAAGGAGGCCGTCGCATCGCCCGCCAGCCGCAGCATGAGCGAGAGATGCAGCAACGCCAGCGGGGCGTAGAACAGCGGGTGGTAGGGCACGGCCACGCGCAACACGGCCGGGAAGATGATCGGCGCGTGGCCGAACACCATCGAGAAGACGAAGCCCAGCATGATGGCGTGCAATGCCGCGTCGTAGGCCAGGCTGCCGGGCGCCAAGCCCGCTGCGAGCATGATGGCGCCGCCGATAGCGAGCCAGGCATAGCCCGAGAGCAGGCAGACGGCGATGAAGCGCGTCAGACCCTTGTCCTTCACTGTGCGCCGCGCAATGTCCTGACGCAGCAGCCAGAGCGCCAGCGCCAGCAGCGCCGCGCCGAAAAGATGCGCCTCGAGCGCCATGCCAAAAGTCAGTCCCGCCAGGACGGCGACGAACGCGCGCTGCGCAACGGGGGAAGGCGGCAGAAAGCGCGACAGCTCCAGGCGCTCGCCGGCGATGGTCAGCACCAGGAAGCCGGCCCACCACGGCACCGTTTCGTAGACCGAAAAGCCGCCCAGCCAGAGCAGGTTGCCGGCGAGCCAGCTTGCGGCGCCGGCGGCCAGGGTGAACGTGAACAACGCGCGTTGGCGCAGAAAGACCGAGGCCGAACCGGCCAGCAGTACCGCGCCGCCGAGAGAGAGAAGCGCCTGCGCGACGGCGACAGGGCCGCCGAGAATCAGCACCAGGCCGCCGGCGCCGCTCGCCATCGGAGCGAGATAGGCCCAGCCGCGCGCCAGCGCCACGGCGCGCTCCAGGCCGATTACCGTGCCGAAGAAGCCGCTCACCATGAGCGGACCGTGGAAGGCGGCGACATCGGCCGCCGCCTGCGGCACGGCCCAGCCCAGGCGCAGCAGTCCGGCGCCCACGCCGATGATCAGGCTGGCGAAGCCCAGCACCAGCAGAGGTACGCGCCAGGGCGGCCGAATGTCTGCCATGACGCCGTCAGGAAACCTTCGTGATGCGGACTTTCCAGACGTCCGGCCCCTTTTCAAGGTAGTCCCACTGGAACACCGGGCCGAGCTCGGCCTGGAACTGGTAGTAAAGCGGCTTCGGGTCGTGGTCGTTCACCAGCAGGAAGGCGTTGCCGGCGGCGAGGTTGTGGAAGGCCTGGAAGATCATGGGATGGCGCTCGCGCGGCACGATGGCGCGGACGTCCACGGTGGCTTCTGCGGTTGCGGTGGTCATGGCGTTTCTCCTGTCTGGGTTGGGGTGGCTCGGCTACCAGCCGAAGTGTCGCTTGGCGTTTTCGCTCATCCGCTCCGAGCTCCAGGGGGGATCCCAGACCAGATCGACGACGACGTCGGCGCCCTCCGGCGCGATGTCGCGAATCGCCTCGCGTGCATCCTCGGTGATCATGGAGCCCATGGGACAGGCCGGCGTCGTCATGGTCATGGCGACGCGCACGCTGCGCGAGCCGATCTCGATGCCGTATATCAGGCCGAGGTCGACCACGTTCATGCCGACTTCCGGGTCGATGACGCCGCGCAGGGCGGCGCGCACGGCCTCTTCCGTCGGCATGGCCTCAGATGGCGCTGGGCTCATGGCTGCTCCTTAAGAAGTACCAAAGATACATCTTCACTATACCGCCTGTTTCCGGGATAATCAACATCTCCGATACATCTTTTGGCGGCACTGCCCGGACCTCATGCGGCTGACCACCTTTTCAGACTACAGCCTGCGCGTGCTGATGTACCTCGGCTTCAGGCCGGAGGCGCTTGCCACCATCGCCGAGATCGCCGCAGCCTATGGTATCTCGGAAAATCACCTGATGAAGGTGGTGCAT
The DNA here is from genome assembly GCA_020849155.1 of Rhodocyclaceae bacterium. Lineage (GTDB taxonomy): Bacteria > Pseudomonadota > Gammaproteobacteria > Burkholderiales > Rhodocyclaceae > Desulfobacillus. The sequence goes on from JADLGU010000001.1 coordinate 6,504, forward strand.
TTCCTGGCCCAGGAAGGCTACGTCGAGACGGTGCGCGGCAAGGGCGGCGGCCTGCGCCTGGCGCAGTCGCCCTCGGCGATCTCCATCGGCGAGGTGGTGCGCGGCGCCGAGGGAAGCCTGGCACTGGTGGAATGCTTCGACGCGGAGCAGAACCAGTGCAATATCGCGCCGGCCTGCGTTCTCAAGGGCGTGTTCAGAAAGGCCGCGGAGGCTTTCTTCGCCGAGTTGGACCGCCACACGCTGGCCGACCTGCTGCGGCCGGCGCCGCGCCTTGCGCGGATACTGCACCCCGTCCGATAAGCCGCCCTACTCCCCCAGATACGCTTCGCGCACCTTCGGATTGGCGAGCAGCGCCGGACCGGTGTCGCTGAGCGTGATGGCGCCGCTTTCCATGACGTAGCCGCGCGAGGCCACAGAGAGCGCCAGCTTGGCGTTCTGTTCGACGAGCAGGATGGTCACGCCCTGCGCCGCGACGGACTGGATCACCTCGAACACCTTCTGCACCATGAGCGGCGCCAGGCCCATCGACGGTTCGTCGAGCAGCAGCAGCTTCGGCCGGCTCATCAGCGCGCGGCCGATGGCCAGCATCTGCTGCTCGCCGCCGGAGAGCGTGCCGGCAAGCTGTCCGGCCCGCTCCTTCAGGCGCGGCAGCAGGCCGTAGACGTGGTCGAGGTCGGCGGCGATTTCGGCGCGGTCATTGCGGCAATAAGCGCCCATGTCGAGGTTCTCGGCGACCGTCAGCCGCGCAAAGACGCCGCGGCCTTCCGGCACCAGCGTCATGCCTTCGCCGATCAGCGCATGCGCGGGGCGGTGCTGGATGCTGTGGCCGCGGTAATGGATGGCGCCCTGTGCCGGCAGCAGCCGCGCCAGGGCCTTCAGCGTGGTGGTCTTGCCGGCGCCATTGGCGCCGATGAGGCAGACCATTTCCCCCGCCGCCACTTCGAAGCTGACGCCCTTGACGGCAGAAATGCTGCCGTAGGAGACGTGGAGATCCTTTACCTCAAGCAACGGCGCCTCCGAGATACGCTTCGATCACCTTTGCATCGCGCTGCACCTCGGCCGGCACGCCTTCGGCGATCTTCTCGCCGTAGTCGAGCACGGCGACGCGGTCGCACAGACCCATCACCAGCTTCACGTCGTGCTCGATGAGCAGGATCGTCAGGCCGTCGCCGCGCAGGGCCTCGATCAGATTTTTCAGCGACCCGGTTTCGGTCGCATTCATGCCGGCGGCCGGTTCGTCGAGCGCCAGCAGCTTCGGCTCGGTGGCGAGCGCCCGCGCGATCTCCAGCCGGCGCTGGTCGCCGTAGGCGAGGTGGCGTGCGAGGATATTGCCGTGCCGGTGGATGCCGACATACCGGAGCAGTTCGTGGGCGCGCTGCGCGATGGCGGCCTCCTCCTCGCGCGTGCTGCGGTTGCGCAGCACGGCGCCGATGACGCCGGCGCCGGTGCGCAGGTGGCGGCCGACCATGACGTTCTCCAGCGCCGTCATGTTGGCGAAGAGGCGGATGTTCTGGAAAGTGCGTGCGATGCCCTGCGCCGCCACTTCATGCGGCGCGGAAATGTCCAGCGGCGCGCCGTCGAAGACGAACCGGCCGCGGTCCGCAGTGTAAAGGCCGGTGAGCACGTTGAAGAAGGTGGTCTTGCCGGCGCCGTTGGGGCCGATCAGGCCGTAGATCTCGTTGCGGCGGATCGAGAGCGAGACGTCGTGCAATGCGCGCACGCCGCCGAAGCTCTTGCCGATCGACCGGGCTTCGAGCAGGGTTTCGCTCATCTGGCCTTCTCGGCGAGGAACTCGCGTTTGCGCCGGGCTTCGGGCCACAGCCCGGCCGGGCGATAGAGCATGACGGCGATCAGCGCCAGGCCGAACAGCAGCATGCGCAGCG
>JADLGU010000002.1 GCA_020849155.1 Rhodocyclaceae bacterium
CGGTCGTAGAAGGGCTCGTCCTTGATGACGGGCAGCTGGATGTGCTTGTAGTTCGGCGTCGTCGCCGGGATGCCGATGTAGTCGGAGACCTTGCGCAGCTCGCAGGTATGGAAGATCGAGCAGCAGCGCTGCTCGACCGGGTTGCCGAAGGAGCAGGTGGTGCGGCTGCAGCCTTCGCGCTGCGGGCAGGTGAGGCAGTTGTGCGGGTGGTTGCCGAGCGTCTTCGCGATGCGCTCCTGGCGCAGCTTGTCGATGGCCGGCGACTTGGTCGTCACCACCATGCCTTCCTCGACGGCGATGGCGCAGGAGGTGCGCATGCCGGACGTGCCGGCGATCTCGACGACGCAGAGGTTGCAGCCGCTGTCGCCGCCGCCACGCTGGCAGGAAGGCGGCAGGTCGGGGTGGGCGCACAACGCCGGTATATAGATGCCGGCGGCGGTGGCGGCCGAGAGCAGGGAAACGCCGGCCGGCGCCTCGACCGGCTTGCCGTCGATGGTGAGCTTCACCAGCGGGGTGGCCGCGGGTAGCCCACCGGAAGGCTTTTTCCACCACACGACTGACTGAAAGCTGGATCCCATAAATTGTCCTCGCTCCAAGCCTGCACAATCATGCATAATATCGCATCGCACAAATTCAACAGGTATTAGAATGCATCGATGCGATTCTATGGGAGTCGGATACCCGCTCTATTTGATCTGGGTCAAGTGTGGGTATAAAAACCTTGTTCCATTTATGTGTTTCTGTTTTCAACCCATCTTAAGAATCGGTTTGATTCCCTGATGAGAAACGCTCGGTTGGTGAAGCATTCGGTTGTTCAAGGTGATCAATCCGGATTCAAAATAAAACTATATCTATCTGTATTTATGTATTAAATAACGATTTATCCAGCTACCAAGCCTCTTTCCAAGGCCGCCAATTATCGATTTAGTTGATCTGGATCAAACCTTGGCGGTGAAATGGTTTCTAGAATCGCCGCAAATGCTCTATCGTGCATTAGTTTATCTACTAAAGCATAATAATGCATGTTTTAACAACGGCAGCGAGAACCAGCCTGGCTCTCCGCCATATCGGGGGATCGACGATGAGTGGATTGTTTGACCAGTTCAAGGAGTGGTACGAAAAACGCCACGACTATGCCCGCGCCTGGAAGGCCCGCACCGGCGGTCAGGTGGTGGCGACCATGTGCACCTACACGCCCGAGGAAATCCTGATCGCCGCCGGCATGCTGCCGGTGCGGGTGCTGGGCGCCCACGAGCCGCAGAACGTGACCGAGCCGCACATCTTCGGCATGTTCTGTCCGTTCTGCCGCGACTCTCTGGCGCAAGGCCTGCTTGGCCGCTACGAGTATTGCGAGGGGGTGACGCTGACCCAGTCCTGCATCCAGTACCGCCAGGCCTTCAACTCCTGGCGCATGCATGTCCCGACCGTCAAGTGGGACTACTACCTGCCGATGCCCAACGAGGTGCAGTCGCGCTTCGCCCGCGTCCAGCATTATGCCGAGGTGAAGAAGTTCCGCGAGTTCATGGAAGGCGTCATCGGCAAGAAGCTGTCGGACGCCGACCTCAAGCGCGGCGTCGAGATCGTCAACGAGAACCGCCGCCTGCTGCGCGAACTGTTCGAGTACCGCAAGGAGACCGATCCGCGCGTCACCGGCGTCGAGGCCCTCTATGCCTCGATCACCGCCCAGTTCGTGGACAAGGAAGAGCACAACAAGGAGCTCAAGCGGGTGCTGGCCGAACTGCCCAAGCGCAAGAACGACCGCCCCGAGGGCATCCGCTTCATGACCATCGGTTCGGAAAACGACGACGTCGCCTTCATGGCCATGGTCGAGTCGGTCGGCTCGACCATCGTCATTGACGACCAGTGCTCGGGCACCCGCTACTTCTGGAACGAGGCGCGGGTGCAGGACGATCCGATCGCCTCGATCGCCGACCGCTACTGCGAGCGGCCCGCCTGCCCGACCAAGGACTACCCGGCGCACACCCGCTTCGACCACGTGCTGAAGCTGGCCCAGGACTACAACGCCAAGGCGGCAGTCTTCCTGCAGCAGAAGTTCTGCGACCCGCACGAGGGCGACTATCCTGACCTGAAACGGCACCTCGAGGCCAACGGCATCCCGACGCTGTTCCTGGAATTCGACATTACCAATCCGCTCGGACCCTTCCGCATCCGCATCGAGGCCTTCCTCGAGACGCTGGGCGAAGAAGAGCTGTTCTGACCAGAACGAGAGAAGAGGAGCAAGACGAACATGGCAAACTACCCGACCGAACCGCTCAAGTGCTGGAAGAAGGCCAAGGAGCTGCGCGAGCAGTACTACATCAACTTCGCCAAAGCCAAGGAGAAGGGCGGCATCCGCTGGTCCGGCTCGGCCTGGGCCCTCGACGCCATCCCCGCCGGCCTCGGCAATGACGTCTATTCGCTGACCGGCGAGCCTTACGGCGCCGCCATCGCCATCGACAAGAAATTCAACAAGGAGTGCCAGGACGCGGCCGAGTCCTACGGCTTCGCCCGCGACCTGTGCGCTTACATGCGCACCTACTGGGGCTCGATCATCCTGAACAAGTATCCGTTCGGCGGCGAGTTCCCCAAGCCCGACTTCAACTTCCAGACCCAGATCTGCTGCTCGCACGCCAAGTGGTACCAGGCCGCGGCGAAGCTGGAGCACGATACGCCGACCTTCTTCATCGACGTCTCGGTCGGCCCCTACAATGAGCTGACCTCCGAGCGCCTCGACTACGTCACCAACCAGGGCCTGGAGGCCGTGGAGTGGCTGGAGAAGACCACCGGCCGCAAGTTCAACGACGAGCTGTTCATCGAGGCGGTGAAGAACGAGATGCGTTCCACCTCGCTGTGGGCCGCGATCTGCGCCGAGAACAAGGTCAAGCCGGCGCCGCTCGACGAGAAGACCATGTACTCGCTCTACGTGCTGGCGACGCTGTCGAAGTCGTCGAAGTGGTGCGCCGATTTCTACCAGGAGTGCCTGGACGAGGTGAAGGATCGCGTCAAGCGCGGCATCGCCGCCGTGCCGAGCGAGCGTTGCCGCGTCATGTCCGACACGCAGCCGCCCTGGGGCTTCCTCAAGGTGTTCCGCTACCTCGAGGAATACGGCGCCGTGTCGATCGGTTCGCTCTACACCTTCGGCCTGGAAGGCATCTGGGAGACCAAGCCGGACGGCTCCTGGGGTCCGCGCACCCTGCCGTGGGAGAAGGGCATCGAGATGAACACCCGCGAGCAGGCGATGCGCCTGTACTGCGACTGGAACCTGTCGAAGCCGCAGTGGCAGCACTTCTACGACCCGCGCCTGAAGACCGAGATGATGAAGACCATCGTCAAGGAGTGGCAGGTCGACGGCGTCATGCTGCACCTGAACCGCGGCTGCGAGGGCCTCTCGATCGGCATCATGGAAAACCGCCTCGGCCTGGCCGCCTCGGGCGTTCCGGTGATGACCTACGAGGGCAACATGGGCGACGAGCGCGAGTTCGACCTCGGCCGCACCCAGAACCGCGTCGATTCGTTCATGGAAACCCTCGGCCTCAAGCGCTAATTCGCGCACGCCTGATTACGCAAGGAGGAAGCAGAAGATGATTACCGCTGGCATCGACATGGGCTCCCGCACCGTCAAGGTGGTGTTCCTGGAGGAGCTGAAAGTGGACGGCGCGCCGCAGCTGCGCTGGGGCGTCAAGGGCAAGCACATCATGTTCCCGGAGGACCTCGACGCCGACCAGGCCGCCGACAAGGCCTTCGAGGACGCGCTGAAGGGCGCCGGCCTCTCGCGCGACCAGGTCAAAAAGGTCGTCGCCACCGGCGCCGGCCGCAAGCAGGTCAAGTTCGCCTCCGCCGACGTCACCGAGGTGGGCGCCGGCGCCCGCGGCGCGGTGTTCATGTGCCCGACGGCCAAGACGGTGGTCGACGTCGGCGCCGAGGAAGGGCGCGGCGTCAAGGCCAACGCCGAGGGTAAGGTGGTGGACTTCGCCGGCAACGAGAAATGTGCCGCCGGCGCCGGGGCCTTCGCCGAGTCGATGTCGCGCGCCCTGCAGCTCTCCCTGAAGGAATTCGGCGAGGCCAGCCTGCGCTCCGACAAGACCATCCCGATGAACGCCCAGTGCACGGTGTTCGCCGAGTCCGAGGTGGTGTCGCTGATCCATTCGGCGACGCCGAAGGAGGACATCGCCAAGGCGGTGCTGGACGCCGTCGCCAGCCGCGTCTGCGCCATGGTGCGCCGCGTCGGCATCGAGGACGAGGTGATCCTCATCGGCGGCATGGTGCACAACCCCGGCTTCGTCCAGTCGCTGAAGGTGGCGCTGGGCGTCGACAAGGTGCATCTGCCGGAGATGCCGGAATACGTCAGCGCCCTGGGCGCCGCCCTCATCGCCGCCGAAGGCGAAGCCGCC
>JADLGU010000003.1 GCA_020849155.1 Rhodocyclaceae bacterium
ATGATTTCCTTGGTAATGCCCTGGATCTTGATGTACATCTGCAGGGCGGTCACGCCGTTGTCGGTGCCGTCCACCTTGAAGTCAATGTCGCCGAGGTGGTCCTCGTCGCCGAGGATGTCGGTCAGCACGGCGAAGCGGTTGCCTTCATTGATCAGGCCCATGGCGATGACGGACACATGGGCTTTCAAGGGCACGCCGGCTTCCATCAGCGCCAGCGAGCCGCCGCAGACGGAGGCCATCGAGCTGGAGCCGTTCGACTCGGTGATCTCGGAGACCACCCGCATCGAGTAGCTGAATTCCTCGGCCGAGGGCAGCACGGCGATCAGCGCGCGCTTGGCCAGGCGGCCGTGGCCGATCTCGCGGCGTTTCGGGCTGCCGACGCGGCCGGTCTCGCCGGTGGCGAAGGGCGGCATGTTGTAGTGCAGGAGGAAGCGCTCGCGGTACTCGCCCTGCAGGGCGTCGATGATCTGCTCGTCGCGGCCGGTGCCGAGGGTGGCCACCACCAGCGCCTGGGTCTCGCCGCGGGTGAACAGCGCCGAACCGTGGGTGCGCGGCAGGACGCCGTGGCGGATGCTGATCGGGCGCACGGTGCGGGTGTCGCGACCGTCGATGCGCGGCTCGCCGTCGAGGATCTGGTTGCGGACGATCTTCGCCTCGAGTTCGAAAATCAGGTTGCCGATCGTGGTGGCGTCGGGGGCGCCTTCGCCCGTGCACAGCGCCTCGATGGTCTTCTTGGTCACCTCGCGGCACTTGACGGTGCGCGCCTGCTTGCTGGTGATCCGGTAGGCGGCGCGCAGCTCGGCCTCGGCCAGCTCGGCGACACGGGCGATCAGCGCCTCGTCCCTGGCCGGCGGCTGCCAGTTCCACTCGGGCTTGCCGGCGACTTCCACCAGCTCGTTGATGGCGTTGATGGCGGCCTGCATCTGCTCATGGCCAAAGACCACGGCGCCCAGCATGACGTCCTCGGACAGTTCCTGGGCTTCGGACTCGACCATCAGCACGGCGGAGGCGGTGCCGGCGACGACCAGGTTGAGCTGGCTCTCCTTGACTTGCGACATGGTCGGGCCCAGCACGTACTGGCCATTGATGTAGCCGACGCGGGCGGCGCCGATCGGGCCGTTGAAGGGGATGCCGGAAATCGACAGCGCAGCGGAAACGCCGATCATGGCCGGGATGTCCGGATCGATCTCTGGGTTGCTCGACAGCACGGTGATCACCACCTGCACGTCGTTGTAGAGGCCGTCCGGGAAGAGCGGGCGGATCGGGCGGTCGATCAGGCGCGAGGTGAGGATCTCCTTCTCCGAGGGACGGCCCTCGCGCTTGAAGAAGCCGCCGGGAATGCGGCCGGCGGCATAGACCTTCTCGATGTAATCGACGGTGAGGGGGAAGAAGTCCTGGCCGGGCTTGGGCTCCTTGGCGGCGACGACGGTGGCGAGCACCACGGTCTCGTCCATGTTCACCAGGACGGCGCCGTGGGCCTGGCGGGCGATCTCGCCGGTCTCCAGGGTTACGGTGTGGGCACCGTAGGAAAAGCTTTTCTTGGTTGCAGTCAGCAAGGCAGTTTCCTTTCAATCAGCTCGGGGCGGACACGGCCGCTCCGAAAGCGACAAAGCCGGCGCGCCCGCTACGGGCGCCGCCGGCACATCGGTTGCGGCAAGGTGCATCGTCGCCTTATTTGCGCAGGCCTAGGCGCTCGATCAACACCCGATAGCTGTCGGCGTTGGTGCGCTTCAGGTAGTCGAGCAGCTTGCGGCGCTGGCTCACCATGCGCAGCAGGCCGCGGCGCGAGTGGTGGTCCTTGACGTGTTCCTTGAAGTGACCGGTCAGGTCGTTGATGCGGTTGGTCAGCAGCGCGATCTGCACTTCGGGCGAGCCGGTGTCGCCTTGCGCACGCTGGAATTCGGCCACGACTTTGGCCTTGTCGGCGGTGGTGAATGCCATTTGTGTTTTCTCTCAAACTCGGTTGATAACAGGTGCCGCCCCGGTTTGATAGAGCACTGCACCCCTTGGAATTTCATCCGTGATCCGAATGAAGGGGCGGATTATACCTGCGTGCCCCGTCCACGGCAATAAAAAATCCCTATTTTTCAATGACTGACATGACCAGCCGCAGCGGCGCCAGCAGGCCGGCCCCGTCCCGGCGGCCCACCCCGAGAAAGCCGCCGTCAGGCCCATACAGGCGCACCCGGCCGGCGCTTTCCGGCCCTCTCCGCAGGGCCTGGCCCTGACACAGGCGCAGCGCCTCGGCCTCGTCCAGGTCGAGGCGCGGCAAGTCCGCCAGCAGGGCATCGGCGGGCTGCAGCAGGCCGTGGCGCGATTCGGGCGGCAGGGCCTCGATCGATTCGAGCGTGACCGCGTCGGCCAGCCGCAGGCGGCCGATGCGGGTGCGCCGCAGGGCGGCAAGATGGGCGCCGCAGCCGAGGACCTCGCCGATGTCCTGGGCCAGGGTGCGCACGTAGGTGCCCTTGCTGCACGCGACGGCGATGTCCAGCCGCTCGCCTTCCAGGCAGCGCAGTTCCAGCGCATGGACGACGACGCGGCGCGGCGCGCGCTCGACCTCGATGCCCCGGCGGGCGTATTCGTAGAGGGGGCGGCCGTCGCGCTTGAGGGCGGAGTGCATCGGCGGCACCTGGTCGATCGCGCCGCGGAAGCGGGCCAGCGCGGCTTCCGCCTGGTCGCGGGCGACCGCCACCGGGCGGGTCAGCAGCACCGTTCCCTCGGCATCGGCCGTGTCGGTGGTGACGCCGAGGCGCAGCGTCGCCTCGTAGGCCTTGTCGGCATCGAGCAGTTCGCCGGCGAACTTGGTGGCCTCGCCGAGGCACAGCGGCAGCAGCCCGGTGGCCATCGGATCGAGGGTGCCGGTGTGGCCGGCCTTGGCGGCATTGAACAGCCATCGGGCCTTCTGCAGGGCGGCGTTCGAGGTCATGCCGCCCGGCTTGTCGAGCAGCAGGACGCCGTCGATGCGGCGCCGCGGCGGGCGCTGCGGCCGGTTCACTGGTGGCGGTCGGACTTGACCGCCTCGTCGATCAGGCGGGACAGGCGGTCGCCGCGCTCGACCGATTCGTCGAGGACGAAATGCAGCTGGGGCAGGGTGTGGATGCGGATGCGTCGCCCCAGCTCGCGCCGCAGGAAGCCGGAGGCGGCGCGCAGGCCGGCTTCGATGCCGGGCCGGGCGGACGGCTCGGCGAGGGTGGTATAGAAGACCTTGGCGTGGGCGTAATCCGGCGTCAGTTCGACGCCGGTGAGGGTGATCAGGCCGACGCGCGGGTCCTTCAGCTCCAGCCGGATCAGCTCGGCCAACTCGCGCTGCACCTGCTCGGCGACCCGGCTGCTGCGGGAGAACTCCTTGGGCATGGACGGATGGCGCGTTTAGAGCGTCCGCGCCACTTCCTCGATCTCGAAGACTTCGAGCTGGTCGCCTTCCTGGATGTCGTTGTAGTTCTTCAGCGACAGGCCGCACTCGAAGCCGGCCTTGACCTCGCGCACGTCATCCTTGAAGCGCTTCAGCGAATCCAGCTCGCCGGTCCAGATCACGACGTTGTCGCGCAGCAGGCGCACCTGCGAGCCGCGGCGCACCAGGCCGTCGAGCACGTAGCAGCCGGCCACCGAACCGACCCTGGAGATGCGGAACACCTGGCGAATCTCGACCAGGCCGATGGCGTTCTCCTTCTTCTCCGGCGCCAGCATGCCGGACAACGCCGCCTTCACCTCGTCCACGGCGTCGTAGATGATGTTGTAGTAGCGGATGTCGACCCCGGTGTTCTCGGCGGCCTTGCGGGCGCTGGCATCGGCACGGGTGTTGAAGCCGATGATGACGGCCTTGGAGGCCGAGGCCAGGTTGACGTCGGATTCGCTGATGCCGCCCACCGCGGCGTGGATGATGTTGACCTTGACCTCGCCGGTGGACAGCTTCTGCAGGGCGTGGGACAGCGCCTCCTGAGAGCCCTGCACATCGGCCTTGACGATCAGCGCCAGGCTCTTCACCTCGCCCTCGCCCATCTGCTCGAACATGTTCTCCAGCTTGGCCGCCTGCTGCTTGGCCAGCTTGACGTCGCGGAACTTGCCCTGGCGGAACAGCGCGATCTCGCGCGCCTTGCGCTCGTCGGGCAGGGCCAAGGCCTCGTCGCCGGCCATCGGCACGTCGGAGAGGCCCTGGATCTCGACCGGAATCGAAGGCCCGGCCGCCTCGATCGGCGCGCCGTTCTCGTCAAGCATGGCGCGCACGCGGCCATACACGGCGCCGGCCAGCAGGATGTCGCCGCGCTTGAGCGTGCCCGACTGCACCAGCATGGTGGCCACCGGACCCTTGCCCTTGTCGAGACGGGATTCGATGATGAGGCCCTTGGCCAGGGTGTCCTTCGGCGCCTTGAGTTCCAGCACCTCGGCCTGCAGCAGCACTTGCTCGAGCAGGTCGTCGATGCCCTGGCCGCTCTTGGCCGACACCGGCACGAAAGGCGAATCGCCGCCGTATTCCTCGGGCAGCACATTCTCGGCCACCAGTTCCTGCTTGACGCGCTCGGGGTTGGCTTCCGGCTTGTCGATCTTGTTCACCGCCACCACCAGCGGCACGTTGGCGGCCTTGGCATGGTGGATGGCTTCCTTGGTCTGCGGCATCACGCCGTCGTCGGCCGCCACCACCAGGATCACGATGTCGGTGGCCTTGGCGCCGCGGGCGCGCATGGCGGTGAACGCCTCGTGGCCCGGCGTGTCGAGGAAGGTCACCATGCCGCGCGGGGTCTCGACGTGGTAGGCGCCGATGTGCTGGGTGATGCCGCCCGCCTCGCCGTGGGCGACGCGGGTCTTGCGGATGTAGTCGAGCAGCGAGGTCTTGCCGTGGTCGACGTGGCCCATCACGGTCACCACCGGGGCACGCGGCTCGAGCGCGACGTCCTTGTGCTCCTGCTGGGCCTCGGCCAGCAGTGCGTCCGGGTCGTCCAGCTTGGCGGCCTTGGCGACGTGGCCCATCTCCTCGACGACGATCATCGCCGTCTCCTGGTCGAGCACCTGGTTGATGGTGACCATGGAGCCGAGCTTCATCAGCACCTTGATCACCTCGGCGGCCTTGACCGCCATCTTGTGCGCCAGGTCGGCGACGGTGACGGTCTCTGGCACCAGCACCTCGCGCACGATGGGCTCGGCCGGCATCTGCGCCTGGGCATGCTCCTCGTGTTGCTGGTGGCGGTGGCGGCCGCCGCCCTTGGCGCCGCGCCAGCCGGAGGCACCGCCGGTGTCGCCGCGGGTCTTGATGGTGCGCTTCTTGGCGGCCTCTTCCTTCCAGGCCGCGGCGGCTTTCTTCTGCTTCTCGTCTTTCTTGTCGGGCTTGCCGGCCGGCTTGTGCAGCGTGCCGGTGGTGCCCGGCGCGGCGGCCTCCGGCGCCTTGGCCTTGGCCGCCTCGGCGGCGGCCTGCTGGGCCTGCTTTTCCTCGGCCTCCTGGCGCGCCTTGACTTCGCGTTCCTGCTTTTCCTTCAGCTCCGCCGCCTGGCGCGCCATCAGTTCGGATTGTTTCTGCGACTCCATCTCGCGCAGGCGGGCCTGCTCGGCATCCACCACCGGCGGCGGCGCGGCGCTGGGCGCCGGCACCGGCGTCTCGACCGGCGGGGTCTCGTCGCGCTTGACGAAGACGCGCTTCTTGCGGACTTCCACCTGGATCGTGCGCGCCTTGCCGGTGGCGTCGGATTTCTTGATCTCGGTGGTTTGCTTGCGCGTCAGGGTGATCTTCGACTTGCTCTCGGTGGCGCCATGCGACTTGCGCAGGTAGTCGAGCAGCCGGGTCTTGTCGGCGTCGCTGAGCAGGTCGGTCTCGCCCTTCTTGCCGACGCCGGCCTTGGCCAGCTGCTCAAGCAGCGAGGCAGCGGGCATCTTCAGCTCGCTGGCGACTTGACTTACGCTCGTCTGTGCCATGTCGGCTCCTTACTCGAACCAGTGCGCACGCGCCGTGGTGATCAGATTCTTGGCCCGCTCGTCGTCGATGCCGGACAGTTCCACCAGCTCGTCGACCGCCAGGTCGGCCAGGTCGTCGCGGCTGCGGATGTTGGCGCGCGCCAGCTTGGCCGCCAGCGGCTTGTCCATGCCTTCAAGGTTGAGCATGTCTTCGGCGACGTTTTCCAGCTGCTCCTCGTCCACGATCGCCTCGGTCAGCAGCACGTTGCGGGCGCGGTTGCGCAGTTCGTTCACCGTGTCCTCGTCGAAGGCCTCGATTTCCAGCATTTCGTTGAGCGGCACGTAGGCGATCTCCTCGACCGTGGAGAAGCCTTCCTCGATGAGGATGTCGGCGACTTCCTCATCGACGTCGAGCTTCTCCATGAAGAGCGCGCGGATGGTGCCGTGCTCGGCCTCGGACTTCTTCTGGGATTCCTCGACGGTCATCAGGTTGATGGCCCAGCCGGTGAGCTCGGAGGCCAGGCGCACGTTCTGGCCGGAACGGCCGATGGCGATGGCCAGGTTGTCCTCGTCCACCACCACGTCCATGCTGTGCTTCTCTTCGTCCACCACGATGCTGCTGACCTCGGCCGGCGCCAGGGCGCCGATGACGAACTGGGCGGGATCGGCCGACCAGAGGACGATGTCCACGCGCTCGCCGGCCAGCTCGTTGGTCACCGCCGTGACGCGCGAGCCGCGCATGCCGACGCAGGTGCCGATCGGATCGACGCGCGGGTCGTTGGACTTGACGGCGATCTTGGCGCGCACGCCGGGGTCGCGGGCCGCCGACTTGATCTCGAGCAGGCCGTCTTCCATCTCCGGCACTTCCAGCTCGAACAGCTTGATGATGAACTCC
>JADLGU010000004.1 GCA_020849155.1 Rhodocyclaceae bacterium
AGTCGACCAGTCCCGTGCGCCAGTCCGGCAGGGCCAGGCCAAAGTCGCGCTGGAAGCGCGAGCAATCGAGTCGCGAATTGGCCGGTCGCGCTGCGGGCAGGGGAAAGTCGGCGCTGGCGATACGGTGAACCACGGGTGCTTTTTCCAGCAAGCCGGCGTGCAGTGCCTCGGCAAAGATGGTTTCGGCATAGCCGTGCCAGCTTGTTTCACCGGCGGCGGCGAGATGGAAGACGCCGCTTGCGAATTTTCCGCTGCTGCGTTCCTGCATCGCCTGGCGCAGGGCGTGGGCCGTCGCCTCGGCGATGAGGCGCGCCCAGGTCGGGGCGCCGATCTGGTCGGCGACGACGCGCAGTTCCTCGCGCTCGGCGGCGACACGCAGGATGGTGCGCAGGAAGTTGGCGCCGCGCGCGGAATACACCCAACTCGTGCGGAAGATCAGGTGGTCACAGCCGGCGGCGCGAATGCCTTCCTCGCCGGCCAGCTTGCTGCGGCCGTAGGCGCCGAGCGGATGCGGCGGATCGCTCTCGACATAGGGCGCGGCCTTGGCGCCGTCGAAGACGTAGTCGGTCGAATAGTGGATGAGCAGGGCGCCGCGCCGCGCCGCCTCCTGCGCCAGCAGCGCGGGCGCGGCGGCGTTGACGGCGTTGGCCTGCTCCGGCTCGCTCTCCGCCTTGTCGACGGCGGTGTAGGCGGCGGCATTGACGATGACGTCGGGCCGCACTTCATCCAGCTTGCGGCGCACGGCGGCGGCATCGGCGAGGTCCAGCTCGGCATGGCCGACGGCCGTGACCTTGCCGACCGGCTGCAGGGTGCGCTGCAGCTCCCAGCCGACCTGGCCGTTTCTCCCCGCCAAGAGGATATTCACGGGAACAGCTCCGCGACGGCGAAGGGCAGGCCCTGCGCATCCTTGGCGGAGAGCGTCGGCGCGCCGGCCAGCGGCCAGGGGATCGCCAGCTCGGCATCGTTCCAGAGGATGCAGCGCTCGTGCTCGGGCGCGTAGTAGTCGGTGGTCTTGTAGAGGAAATCCGCCGTGTCGGAGAGGACGAGGAAGCCGTGGGCCAGCCCCGGCGGCAGCCAGAACATGCGCTTGTTTTCCTCGGACAGCTCGACGCAGGCCACCTTGCCGAAGGTCGGCGAGCTGCGGCGGATGTCCACGGCGACGTCGAACACGGCGCCCGCCGCCACGCGCACCAGCTTGCCCTGCGGTTGCTGCAATTGATAATGCAGCCCTCGCAGCACGCCGCGGACGGAACGGGAGTGGTTGTCCTGAACGAACTCGGCGCGGATGCCGGCCGCTTCGGCCAGCGCGCGCTTGTTGTAGCTCTCGAGGAAGAAGCCGCGCGCGTCGCCGAAGACCTTCGGTTCGAGAATCAACGCGTCGTGGATCTCGGTTTGGATGACCTTCATGGGCCGCTATTTTACTTGCGGTTTAGATACTCGACCCGAATATCCTTTTTCCCGAGGACGACCTTGCTGACGGCGCCGAACTCGAAGGTCAGGCGCGGCCAGCGCCGCGGCGGCACTTCCAGCCAGTGGGCGAACAGCACCCGCAGCACGCCGCCATGGGTCACCACCGCGGCGCCCTGAGGACGGGGCCGACCCCGTCCGAGGACGTACTCCTGGGGTGCAGCCGGCACCTCGCTCTGCCGCAGTTCGTCGAGGAAGGCCAGAGCGCGCGCCAGCATCGCCGCCGCCGACTCGCCGCCGGGCGGCGCGAAGTGGAGGATATCGGCGACCCAGGCGTCGAAGGCGGCCTTGTCGATCTCGTCCCAGCGGCGCATTTCCCAGTCGCCGAAATGCATCTCGACCAGCCGGTCGTCGACGGCCGGCGCCGGCGAGAGGTGTTCGGCCACGCTGCGGCAGCGCAGGAGCGGGCTGGTGTAGACCGGGATGCCCGCCGGCACGATGCCGCGCAGGCGCGCCGCCTCCGCGCCGGCGTCCCCGGCGAGGCCGATGTCGCTGCGGCCATAGCAGGTGCCCTCGGGCACAGCCGGCTCGGGATGGCGGATCAGGAAAAGTTCCATGCGACTGCCAGTATGCCGATATAGATCGCCAGCTCGGCGCCCTGCTGCGTGGCGCCGAGGCAGTCGCCGGTGTAGCCGCCGATGCGCTTGACGAAATGGCGCGCGGCGAGGAAGGTCGCCAGCGCCGCCAGGCCCAGGCCGGCGAGCGCGGCTTGCCACGGCAGCAGGGCCAGCGGCAGCAACCCGAACAGCGCGGCCACCGCCAGGCCGCCCGCGCCCATGCGCACGGCGAGCGGCTTGGCGCGGGCGGTGTCGTCGTCGCGCACGTAGTCGAGCGAGAAGATGAGCAGCGTGGAGAAAAAGCGCGAGGCGGCGTGCGCGGCAACGAGGGACGGCGCGATCCACTCGTCGGGCAACTCGTAGAGGGCGTTGAACTTCGCCAGCAGCATCAGCGCCACGGCGAGGGCGCCGTAGCTGCCGATGCGCGAGTCCTTCATGATCGCCAGCACCTGCGGCTTCGTCCAGCCGCCGCCGAAGCCGTCGACCGTGTCGGCGAGGCCGTCCTCGTGGAAGGCGCCGGTAACGAGCAGCGTCGCCGCCATGCTTAACAGAATGGCGAGCGACACCGGCAGCACCAAGGCCGCCAGCAGAAAAGTCAGTCCCCCCAGCACGCCGACCAGGATGCCGACCAGCGGGAAATAGCGCGCCGCGCGGTCGAGCGCCTCCTGCGAGTGGCCGACCCAGGCCGGCACCGGC
This sequence comes from Rhodocyclaceae bacterium, assembly GCA_020849155.1. Classification (GTDB taxonomy): domain Bacteria; phylum Pseudomonadota; class Gammaproteobacteria; order Burkholderiales; family Rhodocyclaceae; genus Desulfobacillus. The sequence continues at coordinate 2,721 of JADLGU010000004.1, forward strand.
AGGCGCGTGAAGAAGCGCACGGCGCCGAAGAAGGCTTCAGCTTCCTGGCGCAACATGTGCCGACTACCCCCTCTCCCCAACCCTCTCCCCCGATTCCGGGGGAGAGGGAGCGAGGTGTTCGCTCACGCCGGCCGACTCGAAGCTGGCCATCTCGTTGAGGAAGGTGCAGGCGGCGCGCACGAGCGGCCAGGCCAGCGCCGCGCCGGTGCCCTCGCCCAGACGCAGGTCCATGTCGAGCAGCGGCCGCGCGCCGAGGTGCTCCAGCTGCAGGCGGTGGCCGCGTTCCTGCGAGCGGTGCGAGAAGACGCAGTACTGCAGCGTCGCCGGATGCAGCGTGGCGGCGACCAGCAGGGCCGAGGTGACGATGAAGCCGTCGATGAGCAGCAGCATCTTGCGCTCGGCGGCGGCGAGCATGCCGCCGGCCAGCCTGGCGATCTCGAAACCGCCGACCTGCGCCAAGACCGAGAGGGGGGTGTGGTCGCCGCGATAAAGCGCGGCCGCCTGCCGCAGCAATTCCAGCTTGCGCGCCACGCCGGCGTCGTCGAGCCCGGTGCCGCGGCCGACGCAATCCTCCAACGGGATGCCGGCGAGGAAATGGGTGATGAGCGAGGCCGAGGCGGTGTTGCCGATGCCCATCTCGCCGAAGCCGACGACATTGCAGCCGCGCGCGTGAATGTCGGCGACGATCTGCGCGCCGCGCAGCATGGCCAGATCGCACTGTTCCGCGCTCATGGCCGGGCCTTCGAGATAGTTCGCCGTGCCGCGCAGACCGACTTTTGCGTCGACCAGGTTTTCGCGCGGGCCGAAGTCGTGGTTCACTCCGGCGTCGGCCACCACCAGCCCGATGCCGTTGGCGCGGGCGAAGACGTTGATGGCGGCGCCGCCGGCGAGGAAGTTCTCCACCATCTGCCAGGTCACTTCCTGCGGATAGGCCGAGATGCCGGCGTTCGCGGCGCCGTGGTCGCCGGCGCAGACCAGGATGTGCGGCTTGTTCAGTTGCGGCGCGAGGGTCTGCTGCACCAGGCCGAGCTGCAAGGCCAGCGCCTCCAGGCGGCCGAGCGCGCCGAGCGGCTTGGTCTTGCGGTCGATCTTGTTCCTGAGCGCCTCGGCGAGCGAAGCGTCGGGCGGGGCGATGTCGAAGGTAAGCGCGGGGCGTGCGCCCGCCGGGGTGGGGGAATGCATCCGATTCATCCTTTCGATGGGTGCGCGAAGCGCCCAGGGGCGGCCAGCGCCGGGGTGCATGCGCACGGGGTTTCGAAAACGACCGGACAGGTCTTCTGGCTTCCGGATCGACCGGCCCGCTGCGCCTTCCCGGACGGGTGGGCCCGTCCAGTGGCTATCGTCAAGATGTGCAGCGGCCGTCCCCGGTTACAGCGGCGGGCCCGCCACGGAATTGCACCGTGTTCCGATGTGTTCGGTCAGGACGGATTATCCGGGCCGGGGGCGTGCGGCGCAAGCGGCTCGATGCACTCGACTTGGCAGACGGCGAGGCACTGCGGCGCATCGTATTGCCCGGCGCATTCGGTGCACAGCCCGGCGTCGATTTCGAAGATCTCGACGCCGATGTCGATCGCCCCGTTCGGGCAGACCGGCTCGCAGGCGGCGCAGTTGATGCATTTGTGGTTGATGCGCAGGGCCATCTCGCGGCTTTCAGTCGGTTCCGGGCCATCATGCCGCAAGGCGGCCGCAGCGCCAAGATGCTACCCTCTGCGAATGGCGGAATTGATCATCGGCGGCGCCCGTTCGGGCAAGAGCGCCCTGGCGGAGCGGCGCGCGCGGGAAAGCGGACTGCGCGTCGTCTATGTCGCCACGGCGCAGGCCGGCGACGCGGAAATGGCGCGGCGCATCGCCCACCACCGGGCGCGGCGGCCGGCGGGGTGGGCCTGCGTCGAGGCGCCGCTGGCACTCGCCGCGGCGTTGCGCGCCCACGCCGCAAGCGACGCCCTGCTCCTCGTCGACTGTCTGACGCTGTGGCTGTCGAACCTGTTCTTCGCCGGCCGCGCCGCCGCCCAGGCCGAGGCGGGCGACGCCCTCGACTGCGCGCTGCTCGCCGGCGAAACCGAGGCCCTCGTCGCGGCGCTGCCGGACCTGCCCGGCCGCATCCTCCTCGTCAGCAACGAGGTCGGCTGCGGCATCGTGCCGCCGCAACCACTCGCGCGCCTGTTCGCCGACGAGCAGGGGCGCCTCAACCAGCGCATCGCCGCGGCCTGCGGGTGCGTGACGCTGGTGGCAGCCGGCCTGCCGCTGGAGCTCAAGCCATGCGCTCGCTGATCCTTCTCCTGGTTCTCTCCTGCGCGCCGCTGCGGGCAGAGATCGTGGTGCGCGACGACGGCGGCCGGACGCTGCGCCTGGCCCAGCCGGCACAGCGCATCGTCAGCCTCTCGCCGCACATCACCGAGAACCTGTTCGCCATCGGCGCCGGCGAGCGCGTCGTCGGCACGGTGGAGTTCAGCAATTACCCCGAGGCGGCGAAGCGGATCCCCCTCATCGGCGGCTACGAGAAGATCGACCTGGAAGCGGTGGCGGCGCTCAAGCCCGACCTGATCCTCGCCTGGGAGAGCGGCAACATCGCCTCCCATGTCGCCCGGCTGAGGGCCATTGGCCTGAACGTCGCGGTGACGGAGGCGCGGCGCATCGAGGACGTACCCGCCGACCTGGAACGCCTGGGGGCGCTCACCGGCCTCGAGGCGGCCCGCGCCGTGGCGGCCCGCTTCCGCGAACGGCTGGCCGCGCTGCGCGCCGGCCACGCCGGGCGGCCGCCGCTGCGGGTCTTCTACCAGGTCTGGAACCAGCCGCTGATGACCGTCGGCGGCGGCCAGATCATCTCCGACGCCATCCGCCTGTGCGGCGGCGAGAACGTCTTCGGCGGGCTGAAGCAGATGGCGGCGCCGGTGACGGTCGAGTCGGTGCTGGCCGCCGACCCGGAGGCCATCGTCGCCAGCGGCATGGGCGAGGAACGCCCGGAGTGGCTGGACGAATGGCGGCGCTGGCCGCGGCTGACCGCCGTCGCCCGCGGCAACCTGTTCTTCGTGCACCCGGATCACATCCAGCGCCACACGCCGCGCATCCTCGACGGCATCGAGCGGCTGTGCCGGCACCTGGAGACGGCGCGCGCGCGGCGTATGGTCAGCCCTCTGCCGGTCCGTCCCAAAGAGGACTGAAGCCAATCAACGGAAGCCGCGAAGCGGCTGAACCGTCGTCACCCCTTTCCCTGGGAAAGGGGTTGGGGGATGGGTCGTCATCTCAGCCGGGAATGAAATAGCGCGCCGCGCCGTCGCGCATCTCGCGCAGCGGGTGGCCATAGAGGCGCGACAGCGCTTCGGCGGTCAGCACAGTCCCCACCGGTCCCTCCAGCGTGCGGCCCTCGCCGAACAGCAGCAGGGCGCGGTCGGCGTGGCGCAGGGCGAGGTTGATGTCGTGCAGCACCATGACGATGCCGACGCCGTCCCCCCGCGCGCGCTGCGAGAGCAGTTCGAGCACGGCGATCTGGTGGTTGAGGTCGAGGTGGGCGAGCGGCTCGTCGAGCAGGTACAGCTTCGGCTGCTGCGCCAGCAGCGCGGCGATGGCCAGGCGCTGGCGCTCGCCGCCGGAGAGGGTGTGCACCTCGCGGCCGCCGAGTCCGGCGAGGTCCACCGCCGCCAGCGCCTCGCGCGCGAAACGCTCGTCCTCCTTCCCCTCCCAGGCCCAGCGGCCGACGTGCGGGTGGCGGCCGATCAGCGCCGTCTCCAGCACGGTCGACTGGAAGGCGTCGATGTGGCCCTGCGGCAGCAGGCCGCGCAGTTGGGCGGCGCGGCGCGCGCCGAGCGTTTCGTAGCTCGCGCCGCACACCGTGATCGATCCCGATTCCGTTTCGCGCAGCCCGGCGAGCGTGTTGAGCAGGGTGGTCTTGCCGGTGCCGTTGCGGCCGAGGATGGCCAGGCGCTCGCCGGCGGCCAGCTCGAGGCCGAGCCCGGCGGCGACGCGCACGCTGCCGATGTTGACGTCGAGGTCGCGGACGGAAAGCAAAGCCGTCATGCCGCGCTCCCACGCGGACTGCGCGTCAATAAATACAGGAACACCGGCACGCCTATCAACGCGGTGAGCACGCCCACCGGCAGCTGCTGCGGCGCAACGACGGTGCGCGCCAGGGTGTCGGCAAGCGTCAGCAGCGCGCCGCCGGCCAGGGCGGCGGCCGGCAGCAGCACGCGCTGGTCGTTGCCGATGGCCAGCCGCACCAGGTGCGGCACGATCAGGCCGACGAAGCCGACCGAGCCGGTGGTGGTCACCGCCGCCGCGGTGGCCAGCGCCGCCAGCACATAGACCCCGCCGCGCAGCCGCGCCACCGGCACGCCGAGCGAGCGCGCCGTCAGGTCGCCGCGCGCCAGCAGGTTGAGGTCGCGCGAGAACGGCAGCGCGACGAGGATCCCCAGCGCCAGCATGGCCAGCGCCGGCCAGAACGATGCGGCATGCGACAGGTCGCCCATCAGCCAGTACACCATGCCGCGCAGCTGGTTCTCGGGGGCGATGGAAAGGATCAGCGCCACCGCCGCGCCGCAGCCGGCGGCAACGATGACCCCGGTGAGCAAGAGCCGCG
>JADLGU010000005.1 GCA_020849155.1 Rhodocyclaceae bacterium
ACAGCGGCGACCACCACCTTCGGCATGCCCTGCCCGCCGAATTCCGGCTCGCAACCGATGCCGTTCCAGCCGTTCTCGACGAACTGCCGGTAAGCTTCCTTGAAGCCCGCCGGCATGGCTACGTCGCCGTCGCGCCAGATCGCGCCCGCCTGATCACCCGTCGCGTTGAGCGGCGCCAGCACGCCGGAAGCGAACTTGCCGGCTTCCTCGAGAACAGCGTCGATGGTATCGGGCGTCGCCTCTTCGTAACCGGGCAACCTGCCGACCTGCTCGATGCCGGCCAGTTCGCGCAGGACGAAGTGCATGTCGTTCAGGGGGGCGGAATAGGTGCTCATGTTTTTCTCCTCGTGAGGTCAGTTCCGATCGGCCAGCCGATCGTTCAAAATGTCTTCCAGCAGCAGGATCTCGGCGACCACCGAGACCGGGAATCCCTGGCGCTCGCCGCCGCGGTTGTCGGCCAATAGGTGGCGCAGATACTCCTGGCAGGCGGGCCCGGGCCATGTTGCCTGAACCTTTTCCAGAATGTGGGGGATCTGCTCTAAACCGAGCAGCTCGGTGTGCTCCTCGTCGTCGAAGAAGGAGCGCAACGGGACCCCCGCCACGCCCTCGTCCCAGCCCGGCACCCGCACGTTGAAATGCTGGTGCACGGTGGCGGCGGCGCGCTCGAAATCCTCCCGCATGCCGGTCTGCCGATACAGTTCCAGCAGCCGCAGCCAGGGCCGCACCGAAAGGGTTGGCTGCCCGAAGAGATAATCCTTCAGCGCCTGCATGGCCCCGGTGGTGCGCCCGTAGCTGAGCATCACTTCGGCCAGATCGAGGGCGTGATCCATCTCCTCGCGCGAAGCCAGGGCCGGATCGGACGCGCCGGCATCAGGCTGGACCACGGTCGGCTGATCGAGCCGCTTCTCCATGACCGCCGGCGCTGCCGGCACGGGGCTCGCAGCGCCCTCCGGGCGTGGCGCGGGCGGCGTGGACGGCGCGGCGGGAACGGCGCGCCGCGCCTTGCTGCGCCGACGCAGCAGGAAAAAAGTCAGTGTCCCCAGCACGGCGACGAACCAGGCCAGTCTGGCGCCGCCCGCTTCCGGACCCGGCTCCGGCGGGCTTGTCCGCGCTGCCGCCAGGCCCTCCTGCAGCGGGACGATCGGCGGCTCAGCCTGCCCTGACGGTGGGACAAGGCCGCTCAGCAGAGATGCCGGCGGACGATCGGGCTGAGCGCCTTCGATATCGCCACGCAGGCCACGCAGCCTGTCGGCCGCGCCGTGAATGCGCGCGTTGAGCCCGTCGAAGCCCATCCAGAACTCGCTGGAGCCCTGGCTCAGGCGATATTCGCGGCGCAGCAGATCGCGCTCGATATCGCTGGCCGAGGGCGCGGACAGCTGCCAGGTGATCTGCATCCGGGGCTCGGCATCGGTCTGCGCTGCGGCCGCCGCAGGCAGCGCCGCCAGCAATCCGAGGCAGGCCAGCCCGGGCCGGATTTCCGGAACAACCTCAGCCGGAAACCTCATGACCGGAAGCGATCAGCCCAGTTCGGCCACCAGCTCAGGGACGGCCTGGAACAGGTCGGCCACCAGGCCGTAGTCGGCCACCTGGAAGATCGGCGCCTCGGGATCCTTGTTGATGGCGACGATCACCTTGCTGTCCTTCATGCCAGCGAGGTGCTGGATGGCGCCCGAGATGCCGATGGCGATGTAGAGTTCGGGCGCCACGATCTTGCCGGTCTGGCCGACCTGGTAGTCGTTCGGCACGAAGCCGGCATCGACCGCCGCGCGCGAGGCGCCGAGGGCGGCGCCGAGCTTGTCGGCGAGCGGCTCCAGCACGCTGCGGTAGTTCTCGCCGTTGCCCATGCCGCGGCCGCCGGAGACGATGATCTTCGCCGCGCCCAGCTCCGGCCGGGCGCTCTTGGTCAGCTCGCGGCCGACCAGTTTCGAGAGGCCGAGGTCGGCGCCGGCGGCGAGCGCCTCGACCGCGGCCGAACCGCCCTTGCCGCAGGCCCCGAAGGCGGTGCCGCGCACCGTGATGGCCTTGACGCTGTCCGCGCTCTTCACCGTGGCCAGGGCGTTGCCGGCATAGATCGGACGGACGAAGGTGTCGGCCGACTCGACGGCGACGATGTCGGAGATCTGCGCCACGTCGAGCAGCGCCGCCACGCGCGGCAGCAGGTTCTTGCCGAAGGTGGAGGCCGGCGCCAGGATGTGGGTGTAGCCGGCGGCGTTGTCCTTGATCAGCGCGGCGAGGTTCTCCGGCAGTTGGTCGGCGTAGGGCGCGGCGTCGACGACGCGCACCTTGGCGACGCCATCCAGCTGCGCGGCTTCCTGCGCGGCGGCGGCGCAACCGCTGCCGGCCACCAGCACGTGGATCTCGCCGCCGAGCTGCTTGGCGGCGGTCAGGGTATTCAGCGTCGCCGCCTTCAGCGACACGTTGTCGTGCTCTGCGATAACGAGAATGGCCATCAGATCACCTTCGCTTCATTCTTGAGTTTGTCGACCAGCTGCTTGACGTCGGCCACCTTGGCGCCGCCGGCGCGCTTGGACGGCTCGACGACCTTCAGCGTGGCCAGGCGCGGCGCGACGTCGACGCCGAGGTCGGCCGGCTTCAAGGTGTCGAGCGGCTTCTTCTTGGCCTTCATGATGTTGGGCAGGGTGGCGTAGCGCGGCTCGTTCAGGCGGAGATCCGTGGTCACCACCGCCGGCAGCTTCAGCTCGACGGTCTCCAGGCCGCCGTCGATCTCGCGCGTGACGGTGGCCTTGCCATCGGCGATCACGACCTTGGAGGCGAAGGTGGCCTGAGGCCAGCCCATCAGGGCGGCGAACATCTGGCCGGTCTGGGTGGCGTCGTCGTCGATGGCCTGCGTGCCGAAGAGGACGACCTGCGGGGCTTCCTTCGCGGCGAGCGCCTGCATCAGCTTGGCCACGGCCAGCGG
>JADLGU010000006.1 GCA_020849155.1 Rhodocyclaceae bacterium
ACGCTGGCCGTCTTCGTCATGGCGGTGCAGCTGGTCGCCCTGCTGCTCTTCGTCTTCAACGCCGACCGCATGTCGGAGATGTTCGTCGGCGCCATGTGCGCGGTGGGCACGCTCAACGTCAACGCCTGGGGCTTTCCGGCCCTGCTCGCGCAGATGGCGGTGTTCTTCCTCGCCGCCGCCTGGCTGGCGGTGAACCATGTCGACACCCGCGCGCCGGACTACCCGCTGGTGCGCATCAAGTACGCGCTGCTGCTGATCCTGCTGCCGGCGCTGCTGCTTTCCTTCGGCCTGCAGCTGAAGTATGTCCTCAACCTGCGCGCCGACGTCATCACCTCCTGCTGCGGCAGCCTGTTCTCCGGCGCCGCCAAGGGCCTCGCCGCCGAGGTCGCCGCGTTGAAGCCGCTGCCGGCCATGGTGCTGTTCTACGGCGCGATCGCCGTATCGGCGGGACTGACTTTTCTCCACGCGCGGACGGGGCAGGCCGGTTATGCCGCAGCCGCGGCAAGCGCCGCCGCCTTCGTCGCCACGCTGGTCGGCGTGCTCTCCTTCGTCTCGCTCTACCTCTACGAGCACCCCAACCACCACTGCCCGTTCTGCATCCTCAAGCCGGAATACGGCCACCAGGGCTACTGGCTCTACGTGCCGCTGTTCGCCGCCACCGCCGCCGGACTGGGCGTGGGCGCGCTGCAACCCTTCCGCCAGGTCGCCAGCCTGCGGGCGATCGTGCCGGCGGTGTCGGCGCGACTGGCCCGGGTCGCCGCGATCGGCTATCTTCTCGTTGCCGCCATCGCCACGTACTTCGTGCTGCATTCCAACCTGATCCTCATCGAGCACTGACATGCGCTTCCTGCTCCTCGCCTGCCTCGTCCTGCTGGCCGCCTGCGGCGGTGAGCCTGCCGCCAAGCTGAACCTCGGCGATCCCGCCCCCGCCTTCCGGACGGAACGCCTCGACGGCGGCTCGGTGGATTTTCCGGCGGCGACCGCCGGCAAGCCGCTGGTGATCCGCGTCTGGGCCGACTGGTGCAAATATTGCGAGCCGGAGATGAAGGCCATCGAGGTCGTCTACCAGCGCCACAAGGACAAGGGACTGGAGGTCTATGCGGTCAATGCCGGCCAGGACAAGCCCGCCGTCGCCGCCTTCATAAAAAGGCTCGGCGTCACCTATCCGGTGCTGCTCGACGAGCAGTCGGCCATAGCCAAACGCTATGGTGTGATGGGACTGCCGACCACGTATTTCGTGGACGCCAAAGGCGTGGTGCGCGGCAAGGTGATCGGCGAGGCCGACGAGGCAGTCTTCGAGCGGCACGCGCTCGACCTGCTCAAATGAGCGATCCCGACAAGCCCTGCGACCTGTGCAGCCTGCCGGTGGGGGTGAAGCCTTTCACGCTGGACGTGCCGGGCAAAACCCTGGAATTCTGCTGCGAGGGCTGCAAGGGAATCTACGAAATGTTGCACGAGATCAAAGAATCTCCCGATAAACCGGGGGAACATTAATCCAGTTGTCTTAATGGGAGAGCAAGCATGATGATGGAAGAACAGGCCCGCCACATGATGGGCGGCATGATGAACAGTCCGATGACCCAGGGCGCCATGATGGCCGCCACCGGCTTCGCCGCGGGCCGCGGCCTGATCGGCGGGGTGTTGCTGCGCAATCCGCTGCTGCTGATCGGCGCGGGACTCGTCGCCGGCTACCTGGTGCACAAGTACGAGAAGGAAATCGTGCTGGCCGCCACCAAGGCCATGGGCATGGGCAAGGACTTCGCCCTGCAGCAGAAGGAGCACCTCTCCGACCTCGTCGCCGAGGCGCAGGAGCAGGAGGCTCAGCCTCCGCAGGCCGCTGAAACGCCGTCTCCCCAGGCCTGACTTTTCCCGAGGCAACCATGTCCCACCCCGAGGAGTGGGCGCGGCAGATCGTCGTGCGCCACCGCGAGCCGGGCCATCTCCGGCTCCAGTTGCCCGCCGAGTTGAGCACCGGTCCGCGCGCGGATGCGATCGAATCCGGTTTGCGCGGCGTCGCCGGCATCTACCGCGCCACGCTGTATCGCGACGTGCGCAAGCTGTCGATTCGCTACGACCCGCACCAGGCCAATGAGCGCGACGTGGTGCTGGCCCTGCGCGCGCAGCTCGACCGCCTGCCCGGCCCGCTGGCGCAGGCGCTGAAACCCGTGGGCGAGAACCTCGGCCTGGCGATGCACGACACCCGGCTGAAGATCGAGCACGGCGCCCGCCGCAAGCTGGCCCAGCTGCGCCAGGTCGTGATGAAGCTGCGCCAGGCCCCGCCGCAGGCCGGCTCGCTGCAGGCGCGCCTGCAGCCCCTCGTCGCCAACGCGCTGACCGAGAAGGCCATCATCAATTTCCTCAACGACCTGATCGCCTTCTACCTGATCAAGGTGCACTGGGAGCTCATCACCAAGCGCTGGATGCGCAATCCGGTCGCCCACGCCGACGCCTGGCTGGCGATCTTCTACCTGATGTACCTGCTGGTGCGCTACCGGAAGACCAACAAGTGACGCCCAAGCACTTTCAGGTCGCGCATCGCCTCTCCCGTCGCCTCCGCCTCGTCGCGCCGTCGCTGCTGCGGCAAACGGAGCGCGGCTACCTGCTGGAAATCCTGTTGCGCAAGCACGCCGCCGTGAAGGACGTGCGCGTCGTCGCCGGCATCGGCTCGGTGACGCTGCACTACGATCCCGCGCAGCTGGCCGAGGACCGCCTCCTGGCCATCGCCGACGCGGTGATCGGCAACCTGGCCTCGGCGCCGCCGCCGCGGCCAGTCGAATCCGTAACGGTTCCGGATGGGCCTCAAGTGGAATGCTCGGTCGCCGTCGAGGGCATGACCTGCGCCTCCTGTGCGATGCTCATCGAGATGCACCTCAAGCGCGACCCGCAGGTGGCGAAGGCCAGCGTGAACTTCGCCGCCGGCACGGCGACGGTGCAGGGCCAGCTTACGCGCGAGGCGCTTTCCGCCCGCGTCGCGCGGCTCGGCTACGTGCCGCGACCGATGGACACCCTGGCGCAGCGGCG
>JADLGU010000007.1 GCA_020849155.1 Rhodocyclaceae bacterium
GGAAGATGGCGTTGTCCGTGCCGTCGAACTCGGTCGGGTGCACGTGGAACTTCTCGCACATCTCGAGGTTGAAGGCCGGCGCCGCCTTCACCCATTGCCCGTCGAGATGGAGCACCGCGTAGCCGTGGTGCATGAACAGCGTCTTGCCGCCCATGAAGGCCTTCAGCTTCTCCGTGGTGAGGGGGTTCTCCACGTCGGAGAGGCCGATGGCGGCGTGGATGCCGACGGCGCGCGCCGCCGCCGCGAGCAGGATCGCCTTCGGCAGGCAGTAGGCCGCCTTGGCCTGCAGCACGTTGCTGGCGATATACGGCTCGGGATCGAGGCTCATGGTGAACGGGTCGTAGCGCCAGCCGTCGCGCACGCGGTAGAAGAGCTTCACGGCGCGCTCGATGTCGGAGGTCGCGCCGGCGACGGTCTCCAGCGCGAAGCGGCGCACCGACTCCGTGCCGGAATCGATGAAGCGCGCGCTGGCGAGATATTCGGGGTCGGGCTCGGGCCAGGCGCCGGGAGGGGTGTGGATCATGTGGATATCGTTTTGTGTGAATTGACTTATGCGAACACAACCCTGGTGCGACCTGCTCCGGCATGCTTCGAGCGCGTCGCTTTCCTCACGACGATCTCGACATCCCGCCCGAGACGGTTCAGGCAATCGAGCATCCTGGCTTCGCTGATGCCGCGGAACTGACCGCGCAGCATGTTGGATAGCTTGGGCTGGGTCATGCCGAGGACTTCGGCGGCCTGTTGCTGGGTCAGGTGGCGCTGTTTGACGATTTCGCCGATCTTCGCAGCTAGGTGCGCCTTGACCAGCATTTCGCCGGAGTCGGGCATGCCGAGGTCGGCGTAAACATTGTTGCTGCCCTTCTCGATTTTCATATACTCGCTCCTTTCGCGTGCGCTTCTGCTGCCTTCAGCCTTTCCCGGACTAGATCGATGTCGGGCTTGGGCGTTCCGATGCCGTGGCTCGATTTTTTTTGGAAGCAGTGCAGAACATACACGGCATTACTGTACTTGACGGTATAGATCGCCCGGTATGTGTCGCTCCTGAAGTCATCTACGACCTCGAGCACGCCCGCGCCGCCAAACCCCTTGAGCGGCTTGGCTTGATCATGCTTCCTGCCGGTCTGGGCCAGGTGGAGGGCGTAACCGAAGACATCCTGCACCGATCTGGGAAGCGCTCTCAAATCCTTTTTGGAGGAGGCAACCCAGAAGATCGGTCTCGGTTGATTTAGCATGGGCGGATTATACCCAGATGGATATAAGACGCAATTTTAACGGCTTTGGGGTGTCAACTAAAGCTTGGTGAGAATTGAACCGTTGGGGAAGAAACGGAGGTTTCGGGTTTCGGGGCGGGTATTAGTCGAAGGCTGGTATTTTGGATCGGAGTTGCCAATGCTGTGCCTGCGATGACTAGTGTGTAGTAACAATCACCACCTCGTGTCGGGATGCGGCATCTATCATCTTGAGCTCAAGCATCCTGCAAAGGTAGGACACTCGGTGTGTTCCTTCGATCAGATGGAGTGGTTTTCCTAGAGCACCTAAAGGCTGATCGACTTCTTTCGTCATCTTCACCTGTAAAGCGATAGGAGGGAATGGCCAGGTTAAGTTGGTAACCATCGCCGAAAAGATTTCATACTGTTGCGGACGCTTGCGTAACTCGTCGAAATGCTCGTACCAGAAATCGAGGGACTGACCATCAAAATAGCGAATTTTCTTGTAGATTTCGGTTGCCGTAAGGCAAATCCGTTCGAATTTTGCAGATTCAATTTCGAACCAAGGATAATGCGCATTGAAGTGGTCGAAATGGTCATACGTGACCTGACGAAGGAATTCGCGGTCAACAAATTTCTCATACCTTCCTATGAGCGAAAGATATTCTTTCCATTCTTTGGAACTGAAATCAAAGCGGCATGGGCCGCGCAGAATCGGGGGTAGCATGACACAACTTCTATTATTGATTTGCTTGAGCAGTCCGCTCTGTCCACTCGAGACTAGTATCCCGCACCCAGCGGATATCTGCGGGAGTTCGAAAGGTTGCAAAGACCTGTAGCCAGAGAACTTTCCGCCTCACTAGAACGAGCGAAGTGGCCATAGCTGTCACGTGTATGCGCTCGCCCCCATTGGCACGGACTTTTGTTGAGACTAATCCCAAAGCAGTGAGTGAAACAGAAGTCTCTTTCACAACCCCGATTGGAGAGATATCCTCCAGCGTCAAGTCAGGTTTCTTGCGCCCCCGATGCCCATATTCCTTAGCAATGACCGCCCAGTTCTTACGTAGGTCGGAAAAGTCCTGCTCGATTTTTCCAGACAATTCGGCCCGAACATCAGCTTTGTACTTCGCAAACTGTGCTAACGATATTTGATGCTGTTCCAACTCCTTAGTAGTTTGCGCCAGTCCATAGCGATCCATTCTTGCTGGATTACCGCGAACCTCAGCTTGAATATCTTTTGGTGAAGCAAATATTGCTAGGAGTCGATCTTCGGGCACCATTGCATGCTCCCCCAAACGCACCAATCGAGGGGCCAATGCACCGGGAAACTGGAAGTCGGAAGGAGGTGGCAAAATCAGTCTTTCAGCTCCAATCGTCACAACGACTGATGATTCAGCCCCAATAGCTGCGACAGAATTAAACACGATCCATATCAGAACTGTGCGTAGGACGATAAGCATCATGGCTGGGGATTGTTACGTTAACAATGATTTTGCAAACACGGCTGATCTTTCCCGGCCCGCTTGAAGGCGGGCCGGGCCGGCGTCTTTATTTCTCCGCGAAGCAGTAGAACAACCCATCCCCGCCGGTCGGCCGGATCTTCTCCATGCTGCAGCCGAGCGTCGGATGGGCGGAGTTCCAGGAGACGGCCCAGTGCGCGTCGCTCGGGCCGGCGCGGTCGTGGTGGCCGGTCATGGCGGCGCCGCCGTCGCCGCCATTCGTCCAGTTGCCGCAGCTCATGTCGGGGAAGGGCTTGCCGGGGAAGGCGGTGCCGTCGGGTCGCGAGCCGGTGAGGATGTCGTGCTTGTTGGGTTTCTCGGTGCGGCCGTTCACCATCTGGCCCTTCTCGTCGAGCGCCGTCTGCTTGTTCAGGCCGCTGCCCGGCGAGTGCAGTTCGTCGACATTGCGGGCGATGCGTTCGCCCTTGATGTTCTGCCAGGGGCCGGGGCCGATGCGGTCGCGGGCATTGACGAAATCCTTGCCGGCCAGCGTCGCGGCCTGGGTGCTGAGATAGGCGCGCCAGCTGCGGTGGCCGGCGCCGGCCGCCTGCGCCAGCGACTGGCAATGCTGGTCGGCACCTTCGAGGCCGCCGAGGTCGCCGCCCTTGCCGGGGTTGGCGCTGGTGACGAAGAAGGTCATTTCCTTGGGGCCGGATTGCATGGTGGCGCAGCCTGCTGCGCCAAGAATGCCGATCGCGCCGGCCGCGGCCAGCCACATTGCTTTTCTTTGCATGACGCGCTCCTTTTCTGTTGGGGGGAAGGAAATCATGCGGCAGTCATTCGGGATCGTCAATGCGAATCGCTGCGCTGTGCCATCAGCGCCGCCATGGCCTCATTCTTATCGGGGTCTTGGGGATCGCCCAGTCCGGCGATGACCCCGGCGCGGTCCGTTGCCGAACGGTTCTGGCTCAGCTTCCACTTGCCCTCGATGCGGTCGATCGGGATCTCGAGGCCGACGATGGCCTGCATCTGCGCAGCGAGGTAGTCCTCCGGCGCGTCGCTCACCATCCATGGATCGGGGCGGGCGCCTTCGCGGGCGCACGTCAGGTCGTCGATCTGCCGCCGCAGCCAGGCCGCATCCTCGACGATGCGCGGCCGGCCCCGGGCCTGCACGCAGACGTAGTTCCAGGTCGGCACCGCCTTCTGCGTTTCGCGCTTGCTCGGGTACCACGAAGGCGTGACGTAGCCCTGCGGCCCCATGAAGACGACGAGGCATTCGATGCCACCCTGCAGTTCGCGCCAGTGCGGGTTGGCCCGCGCCAGGTGGGCGCGCAGGGTGCCGTGCACGCCATCCGCCGGGTAGACCAGAAAGGGCAGGGGCGTGGCGGCGAGGCCGCTCTCGCCGGCGCTGGTGAGCAGGCCGAGCGGATGTTGGCGGATGAAGGCGTGCAGGGTCTCGATGCGGTCTTCGCGGAAGGCGGGCGGGAGGTACATCGGATGGCTCCGGTTGAACGAGCCGGCATCGTCGCATGCGGAGGCGCCTTGGGCAATGACGCGCCGCGGTGGTAAGGTGGCGCTTGTCATCCTCGCCTGAACATGAAACCGACCGTGCCACGACGCTTCCTCCCCGCGGCGCTTCTCGCGCTGGCCTGCCTGCCGACCCTACCCGCCTTCGCTGCGGCCGAAGACGAGTCGCCGCTGTGGGATTTCGTCCGCGGGCGCTACACGCTGATCGGCCGCCAGCCCGACAGCCAGGCGACCTACACGGGGACGGCGACGATCGATCGGGTGGGCGAGCGGCTGCGGCTGACGCGCACGGTCGCCGGCAAGCGCAGCGAAGTCTTCGGCACGGTGCGCCGCGCCGACCCGGGCGAGGCCTGGGTGCTGGCCTTCAAGTGGGGAAACAAGCAGCCGATGGAGATGGTCTGCCTGGTCGGCACGGACCTCGACAACTACGCGCGCCTGACCTGCCACTGGGGCAAGGCCGGCAACCCGCACACCCAGCCGGGCATGGAGGCCTATTTCGCGCAGGAGCCGTGGGACCCCGTCAAGCCCTGACGGCTATTTCGCCATCCGCGGCGCCGGGTCGCGCAGGATCAGCGAGGGCGAGGCGAAGGGGGCGAGGCGTTCCAGCAGGTCGAGCAGTTCCAGCGCCGGCGAGTTGGCGAAGAACTTCGCGCGCGGCGTTTCCATCCAGATGCGGTCGCTGTAGAGCCAGACTTCGTGCGGCGTGTCGCCGATGCCGTTACCGTCGCGGTCGAAGCCCTGGTAGTCGCTCCAGGCGTTGCCGCGCCACAAGTTGGCCTCGCCGACGCCGGCGGCGCTCACCGCCACCTGGGTCAGGTTATTGTCGAAACGGTTGGCCTCGATGCGGTGGCCGCCCTTCTCGCCGTAGAAATAGATGCCGACGACGTTGTGGGCGAAGCGGTTGTGGCGCACCGTCAGCACGGCTTCGGCGTTGAGCGGCGCGTTGGCGGCGAGACCGGCGGCGCAGTGCAGGATCTCGTTGCCCTCGACCAGGGCGCGGCCGCTGTCCTTGATGGCGATGCCGGCGCCGCCGCCGTCGAGGGCGTGGGCGACGGTGTTGCCGCGCAGGACCAGGTTCGGCGAGTAGAGCACGGCGATGCCGGTGTCGGTGTCGGAGAGGCGGTTGTTCTCGACGAGCGCGCGCGGCGAGAAGACGAAGTGCATGCCGTAGCGGCCGTCGGCGAGGGTGTTGCCGAGGATGCGGTTGTCGGGCGAGTTGGCGAAGGTGAGATCGCGCACCCGGGCGAAGGCGTTGCCCTCGACGCGGTTGTGGCGGCTGTTCCACAGGCGCAGGCCGTCGCCGCGGGCGCCGCGCGGGGCCGGCCGGCCGGCGACGCGGTTGTCGAGGATGCGGTTGCGGTTGCCCTGCCTGACGTGGATGCCGAAGAGCACGTCGTCGAGGGCGTTGTGCTCGACGAGGTTGTCGTCGCCCTCGATCAGCAGGCCGGCATCGATGCTGTCGTGGCTGTCGCCGGAGTGCGTCAGGTGCAGGCCGCGCACCACGGCGCCGCTGGCGGCCAGCGTCAGCACCGTGCCGCGGCCGCCGCCGTCGAGGATCACCTTGCCGCCGCCGTCGAGCGTGATCGGTTTGGCGATGGTCGCCGGGCCGGCGTAGCGGCCCGGCGCCGGGCGCAGCGTGCCGCCCGGCGGCGTGGCCTCGATGAGGGGCTGCAGCGGCGGCGCGGCCTGCGCCGCGACGCAGGCAATCAGCAGGAGAAAAGTCGGTCTGCGCAACACGGCGACATTGTTGCCGTTGCGCCGGGCTTTACCTTGCGGTATGTCAACCTACCAGCTGCCCGAGGCGCCCCCGCCGCCGGAGCTGCCGCCCCCGCCCGAGAAGCCGCCGCCGGAGGAGCCGGAGCTCCATGACGAGCTGCTCGATCCGCCGCCCGAGGTCAGGGTGAAGCCGCCGATCTGTGCCGTGCCCTTGGTCTTGATGTCCTGCTTCGCTTTTTCGTACCAGGGCCGGCGCGAGACGATCAGCTTGGCGATGGGGAAGACGACGAGGTAGGTGCCGAAGAGGTACAGGGCGCCGGTGGTGCCGACGACGACGATGGGGAACATCGCCCAGAAGGGGATGAGGAAGAAGTAGAGGAACCAGCCCATGCCCGGCGTCAGCACGCCGATCACGGTGAACAGCCCGATGATGCCGAAGATGAAGGCGCCGATGAGGATCCGCTCGGGCAGCGACAGGTCGGGGCCGTCGAAGAACTTCTCGGATTTCTTCACGGCGACGGCGGGTCGCGGGTCGTCGGCGGCGATCGCCGCGGCGCCGGTCAGCTGGCCGATGACGGCGGCCACGCCGTCCGTCACGCCGGCGTCGAAGTCGCCTGCCTTGAAGCGCGGCGTCATGACGTTGCGGACGATGCGGCTCGCCGCCACGTCGGTGAGCGTGCCTTCCAGGCCGTAGCCGACCTCGATGCGCATGCGCCGCTCGTTGGGGGCCACCAGCACCAGCACGCCGTTGTCCTTGCCCTTCTGCCCCAGCTTCCAGGTGTTGAAGACCTGCTCGGCGTAGGACTCGACGCTCTCGCCCTCGAGCGAGGGCACGGTGAGGACGGCGATCTGGTTGGTCGTTTCCTGCTCGTGTGCCTTGAGTTGCGCATTGAGTTTGCGCTTCGTCTCCGCCTTCAGGATCTCGGCGTTGTCGACCACGCGGCCGGAGAGATAGGGCACGTCGACAGCGAGCGCCGAGAAGGCGGCGAGCAGGCCGACGAGGCAAGGCAGCAGCCGCTTCATGCGCCCTTCTCCACGAAGACCTCCTGCGCGATCTCGTCGCGCCCGCCGCCGGCGCGGCCCTTGGCGGCAAGCAGGGCTTCCAGGGCGTCGAGGCCGCCGAGCAGGGCGGGGACGAGCCGGCCGGCGGCGAGCTGCGGCGCCATGCCGGCGATGATGGGCTGCAGCTCGGTCTCGGCGAGATCCAGGCCGGCATCGGGCAGGATCACCACCGTGCGCTCGAACAGGCCGACCAGCAGCAGCAGGCCGTTGCGGCGCTCGGTGCGGCCGATGCCGTGTTCCAGGAAGCGGGCGCTGGCGTACTGGCGCGCTTCCGCCTTGCGCCGCGCCGCGCCGACGAACAGGCGGGCGAAGGGCGGGATGAAGACGGTCGCCAGCGCGGCAGCGGCGCCGGCGCCGAGAAAAGTCGGTATCGCCAGCACGGCGTTCGGCAGCAGGAGGATCGAAGCGAATGCGCCGAGCGCGGAGAAGAGGGCGAAGGCCTTCCATGGCGCTTCCGGGTAGGCGTCGCAGCGGCCGGCGATCGTGACGACCGCCTCGACCCCGCAGCGCGCTTCCAGCCGCGCGGCGCGTTCGGCGATGTGCTGGCGCTCGGGTTCGCTCAGGTTCATTTCTTCCCCAGGAAAAGCCGCGGGTCGACCGCGGCGCCGTTGGCCAGCACCGTCCAGTGCAGGTGCGGGCCGCTGCTGCGGCCGGTGTTGCCCGACAGCCCGAGGGTCTGGCCGGCGGCAAGGCGCTCGCCGGGCGCGACGTCGATGCGCTCGAGGTGGCAGTAGAGCGTGACCAGGCCCTGGCCGTGGTCGAGGTACACCGAGTTGCCGTTGAAGAAGAAATCGCCGGTCTCGACGACGACGCCCGCGCCGGCGGCGCGCACCGGCGTGCCGACCGGCACGGCGAAGTCGATGCCGGCGTGGGGGCTCCGCTCCAGGCCGTTGATGACGCGGCGCAGGCCGAAGTTGCCGGTCGGCCTGCCCTGCGCCGGCTGGCGGAAGGCCAGCGCGGGCTCGGGCTCGTCGCGGAACAGGGCCTTGATCTCGTCGATGCGCTTCTGCTCGCGCTCGATGCGCAGCATGTCCTCGGGCAGCGGCTCGACCTTGCGCTGGTCGGGCACGCTGAAGCGCTGGGTCGGGTAGCGCTTGACGGCGACGCGGACCGGCCTGGTCTCCTCGTTGCCGCCGGCGAGCACGCGCAGCCGATGCTCGCCGGGCGCGAGCGCGAGGGGCAGGCCGACCAGCGCCACCCAGGCCTTGCCGTCGCGCACCACGGCCACGCGTCGCTCGCCGAACCAGGCCTGCGGCCGCTCGGCCCCCTCGCCGAGACGGACGAGGGCCAGGCCGCCGGGCACGGCGGCCTCCTGCGGCAGGGCGAGGGCGGCCGACGCAAAGGAGAGGAAGCCCGCGAGCAGGCCAAGGGCCGCGATGGAGGAGGGGTCACGGAACATTGTGGGGATTGTAGCGGAGGCGCCGCAACCGGTCACAGATGGGGATTCCTCTCGGCGGAGAAGATCAGGCGCGCACTGCCGCCCGAACCTACGCCAGGGAAGAATGCCGGCATGGTGTAGAAGTGGCCGCCGGGCAGGGGGATGCGCCGGCGTTCCCCGCCGTCGGGATTCATGGTGTACAGGCCGCTGTTTTTCAGCTCCCTGGGATCGACATGCCAGAAGACGAGCTGGCGGCCGTCGCCGGACCACTCGGGCACGCCGTCCACCGCCTGGGCGGCGGAGAGGTCGCGCTCGCGACCGGTGTCCGGATCGATCACGACGATGTGCCAGTTGTGCCGGCCCAGATTGCGCATGGCGACGATCTTCCGCCCGTCCGGCGAGAGCTTGGGGTCGAAGTCGCCGAGCGGCGCCTTGGTGGCGCTATCGATGCCGGCCAGGCCGTGATGGCTGGCCTGCCGCGCCTGGCCGCTGGGCAGGTCGACCAGCCAGATCGAATTCGCCTTGCGCTTCTCGTCGAAGATGCTGACCGCCATGCGTTGTCCGACTTGGTGCGGGTCCGCCGCCCAGGGGTCGCCCGCGATCGCGACCTTTTCGATGCTGCCGGTGGCGAGGTCGATGCGGTTGATCTGGCCGCGGCGCCGCGGGTTGTCGGTCGAGACGTAGAGGATGGCCTTGCCGTCCGGCGTCCAGTAGCCGTTGGCAGCCACCGCGTTCTTGCGCGGCGGCACCAGGCTGCGCAATTCGCTGCCGTCGATGCGGGCCAGCATGATCTCGGTTTCCTGATAACCGCCTTCCTCCTTGGCGATGCCGTTCCAGCCGAGCCTGTTGTAGCGGGTGAAGGTGATCCAGTTGCCGTCCGGCGAGACGCGGGCATGGTTCATTTCCCGCCGCGAATCGGAGAGGATGCGGCGGACTTCGCGGCCGTCGAGCGTGGCGATGAAGAGGCCAAAGCGCTCCGGCTCGGCCGCCCTGGCCGAGAATCCCAGTGCGCCCAGCGCCAGCACCAGCAGCGACATCGTCACGCGCTTTGCGACCAAGGTCGTCCTCCTTCACGGCATTCCGGCTGCGGGCAATTATGCCGGACGCGAGCGTTCGCGCAGGAACTCCTTGAGGATGCGGCCGGTGTGCGAGGCCGTTGTGGCCACCTTCTCCGGCGCGCCCTGGGCGACGATGCGCCCGCCCGCCGCGCCGCCTTCCGGGCCGAGGTCGACGATCCAGTCGGCCTCGGCCATGACGTCGAGGTTGTGCTCGATCACCACCACCGTGTTGCCGCCGTCGACC
>JADLGU010000008.1 GCA_020849155.1 Rhodocyclaceae bacterium
TCCCGGTGGTGAAGGGCTGGAGCACCGAGACCGGCATCGAGGTGGCCTCGCTCGGCGTGCAGATCCACGGCGGCATGGGCTTCATCGAGGAGACCGGCGCCGCGCAGTACCTGCGCGACGCCCGCATCACCACCATCTACGAGGGCACCACCGGCATCCAGGCCAACGACCTGATCGGCCGCAAGATCGCCCGCGAGGGCGGGGCGACGATCAAGGCCGTCGTCGGCATCATGAAGCAGGTGGAGGCGGCGCTGGCCAAGCAGCCCGGCGAGGAGTTCGCCGCCATCCACGCCGGTTTCGCGCGCGGCGTGCAGGCGCTGGCGGAGGCCGCCACCCACATCGCCAGCCGCTTCACTCAGGACATCAAGGGCGTGCATGTCGGCGCCGTGCCGTTCCTGCGCCTGATGGGGATCGTCTCGGGCGGCTGGCAGATGGCGCGCGCGGCCCTGGTGGCCCAGCAGAAACTGGCCTCCGGCGAGGGTGATGCGCGGTTCTACCAGGCCAAGATCGCCACTGCGCGCTTCTATGCCGACCATCTGCTGTCGCAGGCGCCCGGCCTGGCGACCACCGTCGTCAGTGGCGGGGCGGGCGCGCTGGCCATTCCCGAAGAGGCGCTCTAGAAAAATAATAATCGGCGAGTGCCTGGCCCGCCTCGCCGATTATCATCATGATAATAAAAGAATAACGCATCATTCAATGTGATACTGTCGTTGTTCGACGACAGTTGCATATTGAATCGAAGCGTGTTATTCATAGCCTCAAGCCGTGAAATATTCACGGTGGCTCCTGAGGCCTTCCGGCTCGATGGCCTCAAGAAAAAGATCCGATTGCCGTTGATGCATACGGATCACTGCATCTGATAAGGGCAAACCCACTGAAAGGTGGGGGCGCAAAACAACCGGTCTAAGGAACATTCCGTTTTGCGGGAGGTTCTATGGCAGCGGAGTTGCCAGATAGGGGTCGCAATGAGTCGTGCCTTTGATTCTGTCGATGTCTCGCCGGAAAACGGTTTCCGGCATCCGCCTTCGTCTGCCTCCCGCCTGACCCGCTGTTTGCGCCCGTCACCCGCCGTCCGGGTTCGTCCGCCAGCCGCTGCCACTTCGGCATCGGCCTGAATGCTGTCCGCCGCGCTGCCGCGCGGCCCGCTGCATAGGAGGCGATTATGGCTGCAAGCGCATTGAGCAATGTTGTAGACCTGAACCAGCGACGCCAGTTGAGCGCGGCCGAATCCAGCCGCATGCTCAACGATTGCCGCGAGATGGCCATGAGGCGCTTGTCCTCCTCGCTGCGCGAGATGCTGTCCGAGGTCGAAGAGGACCTTTTCCAGATGGCCGAGGCCAGCTACGACCGCGAGATGCAGAACCTCTACCTGGAGGTGCGCGGCAAGGCCAAGGAGAAATGGCCCAAGATCGAGGCCGCCTTCTCGCGCCACTTCATCGACATCTTCAACCACAAGATGCGCGGCGAAATGAGCGGCGCCGTCAAGACCCTGGCCAGCTCGACGCAGGAACTGCGCCTGGTCGAGGAGGACGACCTGGCCGAGAGCATTGCCCTGCAGGAGCTTTCCTCCCGCCTGCGCGAGCAGAACGAGTCGGAGCTTTCCCTGCTGGGCGAGCGGGTCGGCCTGCTGCTCGGCAAGAACGACCTGAAGGAAGAGGAAAACCCGGTCAGCCCGCTGGCGGTCTGCGACGCCCTGAAGCGCGCCTGCGACGAGCTCGAGGGCAGCGTCAAGCTCAAGCTGGTGCTGCTCAAGCAGATCGAGCAGCACGTGTCGAAGGCCCTGCGCTCGGTCTATGCCGACCTCAACACCGAGATGGTGCGCTGGAACATCCTGCCGGAGCTGAAATCCGCCTACCGCAAGCCGGTCGGCTCGCCGTCCGCCCCGCGGCCCGCGTCGCGCCAGGCGGAAGAACCCGCGGCCGTCGCGCCGACTCAGCCGGCCGACGCCGGCGGCGGCGACCTGCTCTCCTTCCTGCACCAGCTGATGCAGTCGCCGTTGCGCGGGCAGCCGCAGGACGGCGCCACCGCGCCGGGGCTGACCGCCGTTCCGGCCGCCGCGCCCGCCATCGACAACCGCCAGGCCGTCTTCATCGAGTCGCTCACCGAAATGCAGCGCCTCGACACCCTGATGCAGGAGAAGGGCAGAGTCCAGGGCCTGCCGGATCTCGGCCAGGCGCTGGGCACCGTGAATGTGCTGCACCAGATCAAGGCCAACAGCCTGGCGCAGGGGGTCGGCCAGCTCGACGCCATCACCATCGACATCGTCGCCATGCTGTTCGACTTCATCTTCGACGATGCCAAGATACCGGACGCCATCAAGGCCCTGGTGGGCCGCCTGCAGATCCCGGTGCTCAAGGTGGCCATGCTCGACAAGTCCTTCTTCTCGAGCAAGGCCCATCCGGCGCGGCGGCTGCTCGACGGCATTTCGCACGCCGCCGTCGCCTGGGGCAGCGCGGTCGACCAGGAGGACCCGCTGTTCCAGGAAATCGCCTTCATCGTCGACCGCATCCAGAACGAGTTCGAGCGCGACGTCCAGATCTTCACCGATGGACTCAACCTGCTCAACGCGGTCCAGGCCGAGCGCGACGCCATGGCCGAGGGCATCGCCGAGCGCTCCGCCGAGATCATGCGCCAGCGCGAGACCGAGGAGATCGCCTGGGTGGTGGCTGGCGAGGCGGTGACCCAGCGGGTCACTTCAGCGGTGCCGCAGGAAGTGCAGCGCTTCCTCTTCGACCACTGGCAGCACGCGCTCAAGGAGCTCTACATCCGCCACGGCGAGGAGCACCATGCCTACCTGAGCGCCGTCTCCATGATCGACGACCTCATCTGGAGCGTGGCGCCGAAGACCAGCAGCGACGAGCGCAAGCAGCTGGTGAACACCCTGCCGGGTCTGCTGCGCGCCATGCACCACGGGCTCGACGTGATCAATCTGCCGCAGGAGCAGCGCCGCAGCTTCTTCGACACCCTGGTGGCGCTCCACTCGTCCGCAGTCAAGGCCGGGTTGAATGGCGCCGAGACTGTCGCCGCCGCGGCCACGCCGGCCCCGGCCGCGCCGGCATCCCCCCGGGAAACCCAGTACAGCGTCAATCCGGAAGGGGAATTGTTCATCACCCGCATCAGCGAAAACGACGTGCAGATAGAGGAGGTGGCGCTGGTGGGCGCCAGCCCTGCGGTGGTCACGGCCGGCGACCGGCATCTGCAGCAGGTCTCGGCGCTGGGCCGCGGCGACTGGGTGGAGTTCAGCCAGGCCGAGGGTCCGCCGACGCGGGCGCGACTGTCGTGGATCAGCCCGCAGCGGGGCATTTTCCTGTTCACCAATCCCCGCTCGCCGCGCGCCACCTCGATCTCGCAGGAGGCGCTGGCCTACCAGTTCCGGGTCGGCATGGCGCAGGTCGTGACCGAGACGCCGATGTTCGAGCGCGCCGTGAACGGCGTGCTGGAGAGCCTCAGCGTCAACTGATCACATGTTGGGATAGACCGGGCCTTCGCCCCCCTGCGGCACCACCCAGACGATGTTCTGGGTCGGGTCCTTGATGTCGCAGGTCTTGCAGTGCACGCAGTTCTGGGCGTTGATCTGCAGGCGCGGGTTGGCGCCGTCGGCATCGCGCACGATCTCGTAGACGCCGGCCGGGCAGTAACGCTGCTCGGGGGCGTCGTAGAGCGCCAGGTTCACCCGGATCGGCACCGTCTCGTCCTTCAGCCGCAGGTGGCAGGGCTGGTTCTCCTCGTGGTTGGTGTTCGACAGGAACACCGAGGAGAGCCGGTCGAAGGTGACGACGCCGTCGGGCTTCGGATAGGCGATCGGCGCGCAGTCGGACGCCTTCTTCAGCTTCAGGTGGTCGGCGGTCAGGCGCAGGGTCCACGGCGCCCTGCCGCGGAACAGCTGCTGGTCGATGCCGAACATCAAGGAGCCCAGCCACAGCCCCTTGCTCATCCACGGCTTGAAGTTGCGCGTGCGGTGCAGTTCCTCGAACAGCCAGGATTCGCGGAACTTCTGCGGGTAGGCGGTCAGCTCGTCGCCGCCGCCGCCGGCGCCGAGCGCCTCGTGGATGGATTCGGCGGCGAGCATGCCGCTCTTGATGGCCGAGTGCGAGCCCTTGATGCGGGCGGCGTTGAGGAAGCCGGCGTCGTCGCCGATCAGCGCGCCGCCGGGGAAGATCAGCTTGGGCAGGGCCTGCAGGCCGCCGGCCGCCAGGGCCCGCGCGCCGTAGGCGATGCGCTTGCCGCCCTCGAGGAAGGGCTTCACCAGCGGGTGCAGCTTGTAACGCTGGAATTCCTCGAAGGGCGAGAGATGCGGGTTGCTGTAGGCCAGGCCCACCACGTAGCCGATCGAGACCAGGTTGCTCTCGAGGTGGTAGACGAAGCCGCCGCCGTAGGTGTCGGGCTGCATCGGCCAGCCGCCGGTATGCATGACCAGGCCCTTGACGTGCTGCTCCGGCCTGATTTCCCACAGCTCCTTGATGCCGATGCCGTAGACCTGCGGGTCGGCGCCGTTGCGCAGGCGGAATTTCTCCTCCAACTGCTTGCCGAGGTGGCCGCGGCAACCTTCGGCGAAGAGGGTGTACTTGCCGATGAGTTCCATGCCCGGCTGGAAGGCGGAGGTTTGCTGGCCGTCGCGTCCGACGCCCATGTCGCCGGTGGCCACCCCCTTCACTGCGCCGTTGCCGTCATAGAGCACCTCGGCGCCGGCGAAGCCGGGATAGATCTCCACGCCGAGCGCCTCGGCCTGCTGGGCCAGCCAGCGGCAGAGGTTGCCGAGGCTGACGATGTAGTTGCCGTGGTTGAGGAAGCAGCCGGGGAGGAAGAAGTTCGGTACCTTCAGACCGCCGGTTTCGGAGAGGATGATGAAGCGGTCCTCCGACACCGGCGTGTCGAGCGGGGCGCCTTTCTCCTTCCAGTCGGGGACCAGTTCGTTCAGGGCCCGCGGATCCATTACCGCGCCGGAGAGGATGTGGGCGCCGACCTCGGCCCCCTTCTCGATCAGGCAAACGTTGATGCCGGCGTCGAGCTGCTTCAGGCGGATCGCCGCGGCCAGTCCCGCCGGGCCGCCGCCGACGATGACCACATCGAATTCCATGGCTTCGCGTTGCATGCTGTTTCCTGTTGTTTTGTTCTGGTTCGAGTGGCCAACATTATAATTCGGTTTTATCCGGCCACTCTCCGACCCGATGGAACACAAGCGCAAGCTGATATTCACGACGATCCTGCCGATCCGCTGGGGCGACATGGACGCCATGGGACACGTCAACAACACCGTCTATTTTCGCTACATGGAACAGGCCCGCATCGAGTGGTTCGACAGCCTGGGCTTCGACACCGGCCAGCACGCCCAGGAGGGGCCGGTGATCGTCAACGCCAGCTGCACTTTCCTCCTGCCCCTGGTCTACCCGGGAGCGGTGGAGGTGCGCATGTATCTTGGCCAGCCGGGCCGCAGCAGCCTGCCGACCCATTACGAACTGCGCCGCAGCGGCGACGACACCCTGTACGCCCACGGCGACGCCAAAATCGTCTGGATCAATCCCGCCAGCGGCCGCTCCATCCCGCTGCCGGACAACATGAGAGCCCACGCCCTATGAGCACGCCCGACCGCAAGCCCCTCTGGCAGCCCTCCAGGGGGCGCATCGCCGCCGCCAACCTGACCGCCTTCATGCGCTCGGCCACCCGGCGCTGGGGCGCCGAATTCGCCGACTACGAGGCGCTGCACCGCTGGTCGGTGACGCACCCCGAGCAGTTCTGGACCACCCTGTGGGATTTTGCCGGGGTGGTGGCGGACAGGCGCGGCGAGCGCGCCCTGGTCGATGCCAACCGGATGCCAGGGGCGAAGTGGTTCCCCGAGGCGCGCCTCAATTTCGCCGAGAACCTGCTGCGCAGCCACGACACTTCCGACGCCCTGGTCTTCTGGGGCGAGGACAAGGTCAAGGGCCGCGCCAGCCATGACGAGCTCTACCGCGCCGTGGCACAGACCGCCTGGGCCCTGCGCGACATGGGCGTGGGCAAGGGCGACCGCGTCGCCGCCTATCTGCCCAACGTCCCGGCCGCCGTGGTGGCGATGCTGGCGGCTGCCTCCATCGGCGCCATCTTCTCCTCCGCTTCGCCGGACTTCGGCGTGCAGGGCGTGCTCGACCGCTTCGGCCAGATCGAACCGAAGGTGCTGTTCGCCTGCGACGGCTATTTCTACAATGGCAAGGCGATCGACTGCCTGGGCAAGGTGGCCGAGATTTCCGCGCGCCTGCCTACCCTGGAGCGGGTGGTGGTCGTGCCCTATGCCGGGGGCGGGGACCTGGCCGCCGTCAAGCAGGGCGTGTCGCTGGCCGATTTCCTCGCGCCCTTCGCCGGCGAGCGCGAGATCCGCTTCGAGCGCCTGCCTTTCGACCATCCGCTCTACATCATGTACTCCTCCGGCACCACCGGCGTGCCGAAATGCATCGTGCACAGCGCCGGGGGGGCCCTGCTGCAGCACCTCAAGGAACACCGGCTGCACGGCGACGTCAAGCCGGGCGACCGCCTGTTCTACTTCACCACCTGCGGCTGGATGATGTGGAACTGGCTGGTTTCCGGCCTTGCCTCGGGGGCGACGCTGCTGCTCTACGACGGTTCGCCCTTCGTCGGCCGCGGCAATATCCTCTTCGACTACGCCGAGGCCGAGGGCATGACGCACTTCGGCACCTCGGCCAAGTTCATCGACGCCATCGCCAAGATCAGCCTGGCGCCGGCGAAGACGCACGACCTCGGCAAGCTGCGCGCCATCTTCTCCACCGGCAGCCCGCTGGTGCCGGAGGCCTTCGGCTACGTGTACGAGAACATCAAGCGCGATGTCCAGCTGGCCTCGATCTCCGGCGGCACCGACATCATTTCCTGCTTCGTGCTGGGGAATCCGATCGGCCCGGTATGGCGCGGCGAGATCCAGTGCCGCGGCCTCGGCATGGCGGTCGAGGTGCTCGACGAGGCCGGCCGTCCGGTGCGCCGTACCAAGGGCGAACTGGTCTGCACCCGCGCCTTCCCGTCCATGCCGATCGGCTTCTGGAACGACCCGGACGGCAGCAAATACCGCGCCGCCTATTTCGAGCGCTTCGACAATGTCTGGTGCCATGGCGACTTTGCCGAATGGACCGAGCATGGCGGCATGATCATCCATGGACGTTCCGACGCCACCCTCAATCCCGGTGGCGTGCGCATCGGCACGGCCGAGATCTACAA
>JADLGU010000009.1 GCA_020849155.1 Rhodocyclaceae bacterium
CACGGCGAGTATATGGATTCGACCGCGGCTCAGGGCGTCGATCCGATCCCAGCGCCCGCCCGCGGGATCCGCGCTGCGGGCATGGTTGATGCGAATCGGGTGATCCTTTTTCATCCGCTCCGCGTTGACGGAAATCATCCGGTTTGCTGCGTCGATGATATTGCGGCTGGAGCGGTAGTTTTCGACAAGATAATCTGTCTTGGCCTGATAGTCTTCCTGGAAGCGCCGGATGAATTCGTTGCTGGTCTGGCGAAAAGCGTAGATGTTCTGGTCGTCGTCGCCGACGGCGAGCAGGGCGAGCTTGGCGTCGTTGTCCTTCAGGGTACGGCCGGCCAGCGCGCTGATCAGGGCATATTGCCTGGCATCGATGTCCTGGTATTCATCGACAAGGATATAGCGGTAGCCTGCCAGCAGGCGATCTCTCAATTCGTCTGCTTCATCGGCGGTATCCGTCGTCTTGCCGCGGCCTTCCAGCAAGGCCAGCGCATCTTCCAGCATCCGGTCAAAATCGGCTTCCAGGCCGCCTTCGGCAAGACGCGCCAGGCTGGTCCCCGTCAGTCGCAGAGCCATGGAATGGTAGGTCAGGACGGTAACGCCGACGGCGTCGTTGCCAACCAGACCGTACAGGCGCTGACGGATCTCCCAGGCGGCGGCGCGGTTGAATGCGAGCACCACGATGCTCGAAGCTGGCTCCCGCAGAACACGCAACAGATAGGCAACGCGGTGCACAATGACGCGCGTTTTGCCTGACCCCGGTCCGGCCAGGATCAGGCGGTTCGTCTCGCGCTTTTCCGCCACGATATTCTGCTGCAGGGGGTGCTTCAGATTATCGACTATGCGGCGATAGGATTCCTCCGTCGTGGCGCGCTCAAGCATCTCTCGGCGCCCGCCGAAGTAGCGGCGTATGAAATCCGACTTAGGCAGGGTGAAATAGGCCAGCACGAAGCCGAGGGCGTCCGATAGTTTCTTCAGGCCGAGCCGCGCGTATTCCTGGATTACGTGAACCTGGAAGTTCTTTTCGCCGTAATGCTCGTCGAGCGGCTGAAAGTCAGCCGCGGTGAAACGGCGCGTGCTCTCTTCAGGGAAGATACGGATAGTCATCGCCGAGCGGAACACGCTCTTGCCGCGGTCTAGGATCAGCACGCCGTTGTCGTGCAGGTACAGCAAAGCAGCTTCAACTGCAGCCGGTTCGTCCTTCAGCGTCGGGCCGACTTCAAGATCGGAACGTAGCGCCTCTGCAAGTTCCCCCATCTTGCATTCCACACGCAAATCAACCCCCTGCAGGCGGGCTTCGAGCCGGGAGAGCAGTGCGCCCAGCAAAACTGCTGCAACCCGTCGTCTTCTCGAAGCAATCTCTCGAATGCTCGACCAGTTGCGCAGCAATCGCACCCTCAGCACTTCTCGTCGCTGAATCCGTACGTCGAACAAGGCGCGTCGGCCGTGGCTGTCTTCTCCGAAAGGGCGCGCCAGCGACCGCATCAGGGTCAGCAATTGGTCCGGCAGAAATTCGAAGCCGGTACGCAGCCTGATCTCCTGGCAGACGGCACGCAGGTGCATGTCTTTCCATTCTCCGTCATCTGCGTCCGGCGCAAGTTCGGGGAGAAGTTCGACAAGGGCTGCTTCGAGCCTGGACAGACGATCCAGTCGGTCAAGGGAGGCGTCCTTCACGCCCTTGCGCAGAAGCACGGTCAAGGCCAGATCGTTGGACAGTACCCCAAGCTTCTCAAGCTGGTGCAGGAGCTTGATGCATTCGTCGCTTGGCAGGCCGAGATGAATCATCAACTCGTCCGTGCTGATGCCCTCGTCCTCGCGAGCGTTGATGAGAAGCGTCAAGAGGTCGAGGTACTTTCGCCGCATGTCATCCGAAAGATTGGCGTGGGTCAGCCGTATTGACGCCTCCGCCAGGGATCCGACCTTGAGACTGCCGGGGAATACGCGGGTGTGGTTTTCATCCCGCTGGAGGAAGCGCGCACGTTCCAGCCAGGCAATGGCCGTCCTGACCTTGGTATCGGCATCCGGCCGTTCGGCCTCGATCGAGGTTTCGATTTCATCGTCGGCCAGAATTTCCCCCGGTGTAACGACGACTTCCGTGCTTTTGGTACGCCTCGAATAGCGACGCAGGGCACGCAGAATGCCTGCGATATCGCGGCGCGAGAGGCGCGAGCGAGCGGTAAGAGAGAACTGGGCTTCGACATCTTCCTCGTCGTAGAGCAGCACGCAGCGCGATCCGTGGCGATCACGTCCCGCCCGCCCGGCTTCCTGAAGGTAGTTTTCGAGGGAACCGGGTATTTCGGCATGAACGACCAGGCGGACATCGGATTTGTCGACGCCCATGCCGAATGCGTTGGTTGCTGCGATCACGCGAAGGTCGCCCTTGATGAACGCATGCTGCACGTCCTTCTTGACGCCGGCATCCAGGCCGGCATGGAAATGGGCGCAGGGCCAGCCCATGTCCTTGAGGTAGGCGGAGATCTCTTCGCAACTCTTGCGGCGCGAGGCAAAAACGATGGCGCCACCCTCGGAGTTCTTGAGTTCCTGTTCAAGCAACCGATGGATGAGAGGATATTTTTCAGCCTTGCCGATGGCCATCACCTCATAGTGCAGATTCTCCCGTTCGTGTCCGCCGTCGAAGATTTCCAGCTCAAGGCCCAAGGATTCCCGAAAGTGTTCGCGCAGGTCCGCAACGACCTCTTTTTTGGCGGTGGCGGTAAAGCAGCATACGGGCGCCAAGTTCTCCAGATAACGTTCCCGGATAAAGCGGGAAACATAAAGATAGTCTGGTCTGAAATCGTTGCCCCACTTGGAGAGACAGTGCGCCTCGTCAAATACCCAGGCGCCGATTTCCCGGTGGCGGATGGCGTCCGTGAACGCCTTGTTGCGGAACTGTTCAGGCGAGACCAGCAACAGTCCGACATCGCCAAGTCGGATCTTCTCCAGCACGTCCCGCCTCTCTGGCATGGTCAGCAGCCCGTTCAATGTGGCTCCGGTGAAAATGCCCTGCCTGACCAGGTTGTCAACCTGGTCTTTCATCAGCGACTGCAGTGGCGAGATGACAATGGTCAGGCTGCCGTTGCGCCAATGGCGGGACAGCGCGGGGAGCTGGAAGCAGATGGACTTGCCACCGCCGGTGGGCAAGATAGCGAGGTGAGATTTTCCGGCATAGCCTGCCAGCACGATGTCCTCTTGCAGCGAGCCGCCATCCTTGTTAGCTGGTTCGGGGCGGAACGCAGTGAAGCCGAATAGGCGCTCGAGCTCCTTGCGCGGGTCGAGATAGGTAGTGCAATAAGCGCAGGCGGGATCATTGCAGGGGGTCTCGCGCAGCTTGTGAATCAAGTTGCGCACCTCGGGGTATTGATAACGCACCCAGGGCGGCAAGACGGAATTGCCGCCGCTCACCCTGAGCCAAGCGAGCACATAGGCCAGGGGCTTGCTGATGTCGGTATCCTGGATTGCCGCAGACAGCACCTTGCGCATCGAAGTGGCGCAAACCTTGTCGTGGGAAATTGCGATCGCGATATCGAGAACATGGTTCGGAGCCGGAGGCAGGGCGCGTCGAAGCGTTGCGAAAAAGCTGGCCACCCCATTGCGCGGATCGCGCGTGAGGAGGTAGTGATAGCAGGCCAGCAGATCGGGAGCGGTTTCTTTCAGCGCCGTGAATGCCTGGAACTGGTCTTGCCAAAGTCTGTAAGCGAGCTTGGCGTCCTTCAGCGGATCGCTGCGTGAGTCGCTGACCAGTTTGTAATCTTTGACGAGGCTGTGATAGGGATTCTGGGGAAAAGCGATTGGGGAGAGTTCCAGCGTATCGACGACCGGCAATGCATGCAGCTTGAGCTGAGGAAATCGGGACTTGAGAATAGGAAGATCATGATGCAGCACATTGTGGCCGAGGACGAAAGCGGCGCCTTCTGTCAGGGCGTCAAGAGCTTCGGCAACATTCCCGGCCTTGCCAACATCACCCAGGCTGAGCTGCTTCCCAGTATCGGGACGCCACGCGGCCAGTTTGCGAATGTCCAGAACATCCGTTGCGGATGTCTCGATGTCGAGACTGAGGCACTTCGGTGCGAAATCCACGATGCCTCAGCTTATTGAATCGACCAAGAAAGAAATCGACAATTATTCGCTCCGCTTCATTGCCTAGCGGGGTTCTTGAATACTTGTTTCTGGTGCCACGCAAGAAACTCCGGACGCGGCAGGTAATCGGTGCTCTGTGGAAGGATAAGCCCCGCGCCATGGTAGGCCAGCATGCGCCGCGCAGTCTCGTCGCTGCCGTTCAGGTGCTGGCTGAACACCATCTGATACGTCCCCGGCAGGATCGTGAAGGCGCCCAGGTCGAAAATCTTGTGGTGCAGCGAGCAGAGCGCGATGCCGTTGGGCACGATGTCGGGGCCCTGCGCCTGGAACCACTTGATGTGCGCGGCTTCCAGGCCGATGGTCTGGTGGCCCAGGCGTAGGTCGTGCCCGCAGACGCCGCAGCGGTACTGATAGGCGAGCAGCACCTTTTCACGGAAGGCCGGGTCGCGGTGGCGCCGGGCTTCGGCATCCATGGGCGCGGCGGAAAGATCGTCGGGCAGGCCGACGGCGGCAAGCACGTCGCCGCGAATCGATTCCGGGAAATGCGCCTCCACGATGCGCCGGGCGATGGTCGCTACCAGTAGCGGGTCGGCCTGCAGGACCTTGCGCAGCGCCGGAGGGAATCCGCCGCGGACATGGTTGCTGCGCAGCTCGGTCAGCGTCGGCGTGGCGGCAGGCGGGCGCGAGAGGATATTCTGCGGCCCTTCCAGCTGCCACAGCCCGTCCGTCTGCAGGTGCCAGAAGGGGTAGTGGCGCGATTTGCCCGACCCGTCCGGCCCGAACTCGTTGAGCAGCGCCTTGAGGCGTGGCTCGGCATCGTTCCAGTCCTCCATCGCCGTGCTGCCGGAACTGACTTTTGCCAGGGCATGCAGCACGAGCAGCGGCTTGTGCACGGCGCGCCGGTCGCCCTGCTGCCAGACGCGCATGCGGTCGAAGGCCTTGATGATGTCGTCGCTGGTCATGGCCAGTATTTTGCCTTCTCGGGAAAAATCCAGCGGATGCCGCCGCGCGGATCGTCCCTGTCCCCGGCGTAGCGCGGAATCAGGTGCAGGTGCAGATGCGGGACCGTCTGGCCTGCGGCCGGCCCGTCGTTGATGCCGATGTTGAAGCCGTCCGGCCGGCATTCCCGCTCCAGTCCATCGCGTGCGGCGTCGAGCAGCGCGAGCATGGCCGCGCGCTCGTCCGCGCTGATGTCGAAGAACGAGCCGACATGGCGCTTCGGCAGTATCAGGGTGTGGCCGGAAGATATGGGATACGCATCCCGGATCGCCACGGCGAGTTCGTTAGCCAGAACGATCCGGCTTTCGGGCAGACGGCAGAAGGGACAGGCGTTGTTCACCTGCCGCCTTCCGCATACCGGCCGGCGATGGCCGCAGCTTCCTCGGCCACCCGCTTCCGCAACGAAGCCGGCCCCACCACCTCCACCGCCGCCCCATGCCGCAGGATATCCATCATCAGTTCCTGCGGGTGCGAGAAGGGCACTTCCAGCAGGTAGCTGCCGTCGGATTCGAATGAGCCTTTCTGTTTCGAGTGCCAACGTTCACTGGCCACCCAGCGCGCCCGCTCCGGGGTGAAGCGCAGCCTGGCCCACTTCACGTCCCGGCCGGAGAAGATGCCGTAGCCGGCGCCGAGCACCTCGTCGAGCTCCCTTTCCGACACGTCCTTCGCGCGGCTTTCCAGGATCTCGATGCGTTCGATGGCGTCCACGGCGAAGCTGCGGATGTCGTTCCGCAGGTGGCACCAGCCGTCCAGGTACCAGTTGTCGCGGTAATACACCAGGCGCTGGGGCGAGACCTCGCGCTCGGTGGGCTGGTCGTTGTAGCGGGCGCGGTAGTGGATGTGGAGGCGCTTACGGCGCAGCAGGGCCGAGCCCACCGCGGCGAAGTGCTCAAGCGGGAGGTGGCGCACCTGCACCCCGATCACGCGCACGCGCTTCTGGACTTCGGATGCGGAATTGTCGGCGCTGCCGAGCAGTTCCTTCAGCCGGGCGATGAGCGGCCTGAGATGGGGGCCGAGGAGCCCGCCGCGGTCGAGGCCCGAGATCAGCTGCTGCATGGTGAGGAGGGCGTGAATTTCGGCGTCGTTGAACCACAGGCCGGGCAGCTCCGTCTGCATCGGCTTGCCGCTGCCGCCGTCGAGCCGATAGCCGCCCAGATCGCGGTCGAAGACGATCGGGAAATGCAGGCGGTCGCGCATGAACTGGATATCGCGGTTGAGCGTTGCCCGGGAGGCGCCGGTGCGCTCCTGCATCAGCGAGAACGGCACCACCCGCCGGTTCTTGAGAAGGGTTTCGAGCTTGTAGGTGCGTTCGTTGAGGGGCATGTCGTCCTCCCGGGAGCCAGGCTCACGCCTTGAGACTAGAATGCCGCATTATGCGGCTCTCATTGTTGCCGGGCAAGAACCCGTCGGAGGTCCATGCAACCCATGACCAAGACAAAGGGAGTGCTGTTCCTGGATTTCGACGGGGTGCTGCACCCCGCGTTCTGCCCGGAGGAGGAGCATTTCTGCCGGAGGCCGCTCTTCGAGACGGTGGTGCGCCGATTCCCGGGCGTACGCATCGTCATCTCCTCGAGCTGGCGGCGCATCTACGCGATCGATTACCTGCGCTCGCGGTTTTCCAGGGACATCGCCGAGCGGATCGTCGGCACCACGCAACTGTGGGTGCCCGACGAGCCGATGAATCGCCACCAGGAAATCATCGCTTACGTCGAGAAGCGGAAACTCGAGCAGGCCGCCTGGCTGGCGCTGGACGATTCCGCCTTCGAGTTCCCGAAAGGCTGCGCCAACCTGCTGCTTTGCGACAGCCGCTTCGGGCTGACGGAAGCGCGTGCGGAAGAACTGGCGCGGTGCCTGGCGATCCTGGCCGGGGCGTGAGGCAACCGGGCAGCTTCGCCCATCTCAGTCTCACTGCGTGAGCCTGGCGGAAGGGAAGGGTGTCTTTCCCGTTAAATTTCGCGGACCCGGAACCCGCCGATGGCCGGCCTGTCCATAGCGGCAACACGACAATTCACGAGCCGGGGGCGGGAACATGAGGAGCATGACGACGGGCGGCCTGGCCGTCCTTGCGGCGCTGGCGGCGCAATCGGGATGGGCGGGCGATGCGATGCCCCGCTTCGGCTGGGGCGCCCCGCTGGCGCGCACGCAGGAGACGCTGGGAGGCCTGGTCTCGGCACCGCGACCTTGCGCCCGCGGCTGGAGAACACCCGCCCCGGGGTGCCGGGCCCTGGTCGTCGAGCGGCACCGTCTGGGCCGTTATATCTATCGTCTCGAACTGCAGCATGGCGCTGAAAACGGCCTGCAGCGGATCGTGGTGACCTCCGCCGCCCCGGACGTGCCGATGCGCGAGGCGGCTACTGCCTATGCGATCCTCGTCTTCGATGCCGCCTTCGCGGAATCCCACGGCAGGCTGGCAGGCTCCCCGGCATTTCGGCATGTCGCGCCCGGCCCGGAACGATCGCCGACTGGCTACGAGTGGCTTGCCCAGTACGGCCCGCCTGATTCGCGCGTGAGGCTGCATGCGCGTGTCGCAGGCCCCGGGCAGGACGGCGGCGGGCTCATGATCGAGCGATAAACGCACGTTTCGGGTCGCAGGCTCACGCCCTGAGACTGACAGCGTCTATCCTGTTTCCATGTGCCGGCAATGACGCCGACGCCGATCCAGGAGAACCGCATGCCCGCTTCCAGCCATGAGCTCAAAGTCATCCTCACGCCCCTCAAGCCGGCCCTGATCGCCGGGGTTGCCCAGCGCCTGCCGGTGCTGGTGCGGGTGCACTCGCCCGACCCCGAGCCGGGCCAGATCAAGGCGCGCAAGCCCCATGGGTTGGCGCTGGTCATCGACCGCTCCGGCTCCATGTCCGGCGAGCCGCTGCGCGAGGCGGTGCGCTGCGCGCGCCACATCGTCGATCGCCTCGCGCCTGCCGACGCGGCGGCCCTGGTGGCCTTCGACGACAAGGTGCGCACGCTGGTGCCGGCCGGGCCGGTCGGCGACGGCAGCCACCTGCGACAGGCGCTGGGCCGGATTCACGAGGGAGGCTCGACGAACCTGCACGGCGGCTGGAAGAAGGGCGCGGACAGCCTGGCTTCCCTTGCCGCGGAAGCGGCCATCGCGCGGGTGATCCTGCTCTCGGACGGCAATGCCAACGTGGGCGAAATCGATCCCGGCCACATCGCCGGGCAATGCGCCGCGGCCGCCCAGGCGGGCGTGACGACATCGACCTACGGCCTGGGTCGCCAGTTCAACGAAGAGCTTATGGTAGCTATGGCCAAGGCAGGGTCCGGCAACCACTACTACGGCGACAGCGCCGCCGATCTCCTCGAGCCCTTCGCCGAGGAGTTCGATCTCATCTCGAGCCTGTTTGCCCGCCATTTGAAGCTGTCGCTCGGCGCGCCCGAGGGCGTGAAGATACGGCTGCTCAACGACTACCCGGTCGAGGAGCGCGAGGGTTTTCCGCTCGTCCGGCTGCCGGATCTGCCTTGGGGAGCCGAGGCGTGGGCCATCGTCGAGCTGGAAATCGAGGCCTCGGCGGCGGGCGCGGATACGGCCCATGTCCTGCAGGCGGGCGTCACCGGCATGACGCCGGACGGGGTGCCCGTCGCCTTTCCGGAAGCCATGCTCGGCGTCGGCACGGTTTCGCCGGCCGCATGGGATGCGCTGCTGGCCGATGCCCTGGTGGCCGAACGGCTGGCGGAGATCGAGACCGCGCGGATCCTGCAGCAGGCCCGCGACGCGGCGGATGCGGGCGACTGGGAGGCGATCCAGGCGCTCCTGGCGGCGGCGCGCGCCCGCTTCGAGCGCTATCCCTGGGCGGCGGAGGTGCTCGAGCAGCTTGCCT
This sequence comes from Rhodocyclaceae bacterium, assembly GCA_020849155.1. Lineage (GTDB taxonomy): Bacteria > Pseudomonadota > Gammaproteobacteria > Burkholderiales > Rhodocyclaceae > Desulfobacillus. The sequence continues at coordinate 8,904 of JADLGU010000009.1, forward strand.
TCCTGGCAAACCCGGAGAACCTGATGCGCTTCAAGAAGGAGGCGCTGTATTCCTCGAACAGGTTGCAGTCGAGGCTGTCGGCCAAGGAGGAACTGTCGGGCCTGTCGCGGGAGGAGGCCAAGGCTTCTTTCCTGCGGCGGAAGAAGCTGCAGGGCAAGGCGCAGTTCGATCCGTCGGACGACCGGGGGAGCTGAGGCATGCCGCAACTGCCCAGCGGCCTACTGGTCGCCATCATGCCGACGCCACTCGGCAAGCTGTTCAAGGAAGGGGGCCATTTCGGCAGCATTCACAAGGTGCTCGACGTCTACCGCTACTTCGATGTTCTTTATCTGGTGCCGGAGGGCGAGGCCGGCAGCCAGGAGGGCGTGCCGGGCCTGCACGCCCGTTCGCTGCCGGTGCCGCCGGGGATGGCCTTCGTTCCGGCCGGCTTCAAGCTTTCGGAGTGGGAAGAACGCTCCGGCTGGAGCGAGGCGGACCGGGCGGCCTTCCGGGAATTCCTCGCGGGACGCGGCGGGCTGGTGCTGCGCGAATGGCTCGACGCCTGGAAAACGAAACAAACGAAGCTGCGCGAGGCGGAAGCCCCCCTCACCCGCCTGCTGGTCGCCTGGTGGGACGCCGACTGCCATCCGGCACAGGAGGAGGGCTGGGAGGCCTCCGACGTCGGCTCGCCCGATTGGGACGACTACGACCTGCTGGCCGCGCTCGGCCAGGCCTGCAAGCAGCTGCCGGCGCGCGCCGAGATCGCCGGGAACGAGAAGCCGCTCTGGATGCTGCAGTCCTACTGGAACATCGTGCGTTTCGACCTGCAGCCCAGGCTCGACGCCTGGCCTGATGCCACCACGGTTGGCGTGCGCGAAGCAGCGGCGCAGGCGCGCGAGCATGGCTGGCTCGAGGACATGAACCCGTCCAAGCGAGACTGGCTGCACGACAACGGAATTTCAGTCTGCATTCAGCTCTGGAATGCTTACGGGGACCGGCTGCGCGCCGCAATCCCGCGGCCCTGCGGCATCATCGAGCTGGTGGTGCTGTCGCCCGGGGCGAACCGGTATTTCGTGGCGCAAAGGGATGGAGAGAAAGATGCAGGACAAAAAAATCGGAAAGTCTAAACCCTACTCTGTAGCCTTCTAGGGGTTGTTCCTTTAGGAGTTCACATGAGTATCGAAAACTTTCTGCAGCCTTCCGTTCATTTGATGTCGATGACGGAGTGGCAATTCATTGTTGGCGCTTTGATCGGCGTCGGCGCTGGTGTCACGCTCAGTCGTAACGGGATCCTGCTGACGAATCCCGAAACGCGATGGCAATTCGTCTCCTTCGTATCGGGCTTCGCGGGGCTATTCGGCCTCATCTGCGGCCTCATGAACGGCTGAGGGATGGGAAATGATGTTTGATCAGCTCTTTTACTATGGCACCGGCATTATCACCCTCTGGGCTGCGGCCATTTTCTCGGCGGGCATCGTGATTTCGCACATTCCTGCTGAAGGCGATGATGACGATGTGCAGGATTAGGTCGCGCATCGACTGAACCAGTTCGGCGCTGATGTCGCGCTTGGCATCCCGGGCCGTCAGCGCCTTTTCAGCCATCTTCCATTTCAATGCCAGAATTACAGCAACACGCTTGTCAGGCTATACCGCTGCCAGTCGCTCAACCGTATCGGGGTAGCGCTCGACGAGCTTGATCAGAAGGGCGGCCTGCGCATTCGGGCGTGCCCGGCCTTGTTCCCAGTTTTCCAGGGTACGGGGGTTGGTGCGCAGATAGCGGGCGAACACCGTGCGCGACAGGTGCAGGCGTTCCCTCAGAGCGAGCAATTCTTCCGCGCTGATCTCCGGCGCCGGCATCATCTCCACCTCGTGCGTGCGCAGCGTGCGCTTGCCGGCACGCGCCTCGGCCAGGGCATCGAAGCCCTCTGCAATCTCGGCAAACAGGTTCCGCTTTTTCATCGTATCGCCTCCAGTTCCCGCTTGAGCATGTCCTTGAGGAGCTTCCTCTCCTTGGGGCTCAAGTC
>JADLGU010000010.1 GCA_020849155.1 Rhodocyclaceae bacterium
GCAGCAGCAAGGTGTCGAGTCCGGGCTTGCGGTCCTCGCCCTTGGTCACGCCGACAGCGGGCAGGTCGGCAAGGCCCAGTTCGGCCAATACCTCCCGCGCCGTTCGGACCTGGCCCTTGCCGCCGTCGATAAGGATCAGATCAGGCCGCTTGCCCTCCCCTGCCGCGACTTTTTCGTAGCGCCGGTTCAGCGCCTGGCGCATCGCAGCGTAGTCGTCCCCCGGCGTGATGCCCGCGATGTTGTAGCGCCGGTATTCTCCCTTCCTCAAGGCGCCGTCTATGCACACCACGCAGGAGGCCACCGTGGCCTCCCCCAGGGTATGGCTGATGTCGAAGCATTCGATGCGATTCAGCGCCTCGTTCAATCCCAGCGCTGTGCGCAACCGCTCCAACCGGTTCTTGGCATTGGACCGCTGAAGAGCTTGCGACGCGATGGCCAGAAGAGCATTGCGCTCGGCGATGGCCAGCCAGGCGCGCTCCATCTCGTTGCGCGGCTGCAGAACCGAAACAGGATGGCCTTGCATATCCACAAGCAACGCTTCCCGGACAGAAGGCGGCTGCAGGTTGACCAGAATGCGCGGCGGCGCGGGGTGGTCGGCGTAATGTTGTTCGATGAAGGCCAGCAGGCCGTCCTCGGCAGGGCAATCCTGGGCATGCAACGGGAAATGCGCCTTGTCGCCGAGATGCCTCCCGCTACGCACCATGGCGTGGTTGATGACCAGCATTCCCCGCTCCGCCACCGCGGCAATGATGTCGACATCGGCGTCCTTTGCGCTTTCGGCATATTGCCTGTGCAAGACATTTTGCAGCGAGCGGATTTGATCGCGCAGCGCCGCCGCCTTCTCGAAATTCAACAGGTCCGCCGCCGCCTGCATGGTTTCGGTGAGCCGATCGACGACCTCGCCGTGCCTTCCCTTGAGGAACAGTTCGGCGAGGCGCACATCGGCCGCATAAGCTGTCTCGGAAACCATGCCGACGCAGGGCGCGCTGCAGCGATGGATCTGGTGCAGGAGACAGGGTCGCGAACGGTTCTGGTACACCGCGTTCTCGCAGGTGCGCAGCAGGAAAATTCGCTGCAGCAGATGGATGCTCTCCCGCACCGCCTGGGCGTTGGGGAACGGCCCGAAATAGCGTCCGCCCTTGTCGAAGGTGCCGCGGTGGAAGGCGATGCGCGGACAGGTGTCGGCCGACAATTCGATGTAGGGGTAAGACTTGTCGTCCCGGAATAGGATGTTGAACTTCGGCGCTAGGCTCTTGATAAGGTTGTTCTCGAGGATCAGCGCCTCGGCCTCGGATCGGGTGGCGGTCACCTCGACGCTGGCTACCTGTCCCACCATGAGCCGGATGCGCGGGCTCAGGCTGGTCTTCTGAAAGTAGGAGGCGACGCGTCTTTTGAGGGCCTTGGCCTTGCCAACGTAGAGAACCCGGCCGTCGGCGTCGATCATGCGGTAGACCCCAGGTTCCTCGGGCAGGGAACGGATCAGGGCCTTGCTGTCGAACATGATCAGAGGTCGCAGCGGATGGCGTCGAAGACGGCGTGGAAGGCCGGCTCGGTCAGCCGCCTGGTCTGCGTGTTGTAGCGGCTGCAGTGATAGCTGTCGTGCAGGATGCGCCCGTCCGGCAGGATATGGCGGGCGCCGTGGGCGAACTTGCGGGCGCTGCGCTTCAAAGTCAGCGCCTGCAGCACGGCGTTGTGCGCCACCAGGCCGAGCGCCAAGATGACGCGCGCCTCCGGCGAGGCAACCAGTTCCGCGGCCAGATGGCGGTTGCAGGTCCTGATTTCCGCGGTCTCCGGCTTGTTCGCCGGCGGCACGCACTTCACGGCATTGGTTATGCGGCAGCCGTTGAGTAGCAGGCCGTCGCTCGCCGAGATGGATTGTGGACGGTCGGCGAAGCCATAGCGATGCAGGGTCGAATACAGCAGCACGCCGGCGTAGTCGCCGGTGAACGGACGTCCGGTACGGTTGGCGCCGTTGTAGCCCGGCGCCAGGCCGACGATGAGCAGGCGCGCCTTGGGATCGCCGAATGGCGGCACCGGCCGCGCGAAAAAGTCGGTCTGCGTGGCACGGCAATCCGCGAGGAAGCCCGCCAGGCGCGGGCAGGCCCGGCATTCCGTGAGGGACGTGGTGGCGGCCTGCATGCCCTACTCCCCCACCGCCGAGAGCAGATCCAATGCATGCCGATAGCCGGATTCCCCCCGCAACGCCTCCGTCGATGGCGCGGGAATGGCAGGCAACAGTTCCTGCAGGCGCCGGGCGGAAACCGGATCGTATTGCGGTTTCCATTCCCGCATCAGCAATCCGGCTGCGTCCGGGTTGTTGCACACCAGCACCATGTCGCAGCCGGCAGCGAGGGCGGCATCGGCGCGTTCGACGAAGCCGCCGGCGATGCTGGCGCCCTCCATCGACAGGTCATCGCTGAAAATCACGCCCTCGAAGCCGAGTTCCCCGCGCAGCACGTAGCGCAACCAGTAGGAAGAGAAGCCGGCCGGGCGGGGATCGAGGTTCTCGTAAATGACATGCGCCGGCATGACGGCGGCGAGATCCATCCTGCGGTGGTCGCGGTAGGGCGCCAGGTCCGGATATAGCGCCTGAGCCGGCCGCGTGTCGACCGGAATCGCCACGTGCGAATCGGCGACGACGAAGCCGTGCCCGGGGAAATGCTTGCCGACGCTGGCCATGCCGGCGCGCCGCAGGCCGGTGATCAGGGCGGTGGCGAGCGCCGTCACGGCAGCCGGATCCGAGTGCAGGGCGCGGTTGCCGATGATTTCGCTGGTTCCGTAGTCGAGGTCAAGGACCGGCGTGAAGCTGAGGTCGATGCCGCAGGCGCGCAACTCGGCTGCCAGGACATAGCCCGCAGCGGCAGCCGCCTCCAGGGCGCGTTGCGGGTCGATGTCCCACAGCATACCCAGTGTCCGCATCGGCGGCAGCACGGTGAAGCCGTGACGGAAGCGCTGCACGCGGCCGCCCTCGTGGTCGATGGCGATCAGCAGTGGCGGTTGTCGCAGCGAATGGATGTCGAAAGTCAGTTCCCGCAGGACGGCGAGAGACTCGAAATTGCGCTTGAACAGGATGACGCCGCCGACCAGCGGATGGCGCAGGATTTCGCGCGCTTCATTCGTGAGGCGCGGTCCCTCCAGGTCGAGCATGAGCGGGCCGAGCGGCAGGGAGACAGTCATGGTTTGTCCTCGGTTTCCACCACGACGAAGGCCACGGCGGTGTCTGCCTCGTCGCTCAGGCTGAGGTGGGCGTGCAGACGGCGCGCCCGCATCCAGTCGGCAAGCGACGGCGCGAATTCGAAGCCTGGCCGGCCGAGGCCGTCGCTGGAAATGGCGATGTTGTGCAGTGTGGCCGGCTCGCGCAACCCCAGCCCCAAAGCCTTGCCGAGCGCCTCCTTGGCGGCAAAGCGCTTGGCCAGAAAGGCGGCCGGCCTGGCTGCCTGGCGATAGCCTTCCATTTCGGAGTCGGCCAGCAGCTTGGCTGCGGTGCGTGCGCCGTGCTCGGACAGCATCCGCTCTATGCGCGCGATGGCGACGATGTCGGTGCCGACGCCGTGGATCATTGCCGTGCTTCCAGCATCAGCTGCTTCATGCGGCGCACCGCCTCCTGCCAGCCGCAGAAGACGGCCTCGGCGACGATGGCATGGCCGATGTTCAACTCGACGATCTCGGGAATGGCCGCTATCGACTTGACGTTCTCGTAATGCAGGCCGTGGCCGGCATTGACCTTGAAGCCGAGCTTGTGGGCATACCGGGCAGCGCGGGCAACGCGCTCAAGCTCTTCTCGGATTTGCGCCGGATCTTCGGCTTCGGCGTAGCGGCCGGTGTGGATCTCGATGGCCGGCACGCCGCATTCCAGGGCGGCGTCGATCTGCCCCGCGTCGGCATCAATGAAGAGCGAGACGCGGATACCGGCCTCGGTCGCGGCCCTGCAGGCGGCGCGCACACGCTCGAGGCCGCCGGCCACGTCGAGGCCGCCTTCGGTGGTGAGTTCCTGGCGCCGTTCCGGCACGAAGCAGACGTCGTGCGGCCGGATGCGCAGGGCGAAGGCCACCATCTCGTCGGTGACCGCAGCCTCCAGGTTCATGCGCGTCTTCAGCCTGCCGCGGAGGATCTCGACATCGCGATCCTGGATGTGGCGGCGGTCCTCGCGCAGGTGCAGGGTGATCAGATCCGCCCCGCTCTCCTCGGCCAGCAGCGCCGCGCGGACGGGGTCTGGATAGGAGGTGCCGCGCGCCTGACGCAGCGTCGCCACGTGGTCGATATTGATACCGAGTTCAATCATCCCGCATTGATTTCCGTTGGTCACAGTTCCTGCAACTCCATGAAAACCCGGCGCGAGCTCAGACGCTGGCCGCCAAGGTAATGCTGTATCAGCATGCGCATCAGCTGCTTGCACTGGACGAGCGTTTCGGTCTCGCTGAAATCGTCTTGCGCGATGGCCAGCAATGCCCGCCCGGAAAAGGATTCGCCTTCTTCTTCTCCAGACAACTGCACCGGCCCACGTTCGAGGACGTAAGCGTAGCGCTTTTGCGGCTCCACCGGCCGACCGCTGTCCGCCTCGCGGTCCAGGGTCAGGCCGTAGCCCAGCTCTCGCAGCAGCGTTTTTTCGAAGCGCCTGAGCGAAACCTGACTTGGCTCGCCGCTGGCCAAGGCATGCACCGCCCCGGCATAGGCCTGGAACAGCGCCGGATGGGCATCCTCCCGCGGCAGCAGCTTGAGCAGCAGTTCGTTCATGTAGTAGCCGAGCAGCAGGGCCTGCGCCCGCAGCATGGGCTGGCCACCGACCCATTCAACCTTGGCCAGGGTGCGCATTTCGCCCAGCCCGAACCAGCCCAACTCGATGGGCTGGAAGGCCAGTAGCAGGCCGCGAATGGCCGAACGCGGACGCCGGGCGCCACGCGCAACCAGCGCAATGCGGCCGTGGTCGCGACTGAAGGCTTCGACGATCAGGCTGGTTTCACGAAACGGATGAGTGTGCAGCACATATGCAGCCTGCCCATCCACCCTGCTCTTGCCTGCCCCGTTCATTCGTAGCCGAGGCTCTTCAGCGCCCGTTCGTCGTCGGCCCAGCCACCCTTGACCTTCACCCAGACTTCGAGGAATACCTTGCCGTCGAACAACTTTTCCATGTCGCGCCGCGCATCGCTGGCGATGGCCTTCAGTTGCTCACCGCCCTTGCCGATGACGA
>JADLGU010000011.1 GCA_020849155.1 Rhodocyclaceae bacterium
AAATCGCTGCACTTGCTCGGCGTCGTGCTCTTCGTCGGCAACATCATCGTCACCGGCTGGTGGAAGGTGCAGGCCGACCGCACGCGCAACCCGGCCATCGTCGCCTTCGCCCAGCGCCAGGTGACCCTGACCGACTGGATCTTCACCTTCGGCGGCTCGACGCTGCTGGTCGTCGGCGCCTACGCCAACGTCTACCTGCACGATCTGTCGCTCGTCACGCCCTGGCTGCTGTGGGGGCAGGCGCTGTTCACCCTCTCTGCACTGCTCTGGGTGGCGATCCTGATTCCGGTGCAGATCCGTCAGGCGCGTCTGGCGCGCGGCTTCGCCGGCGGCGGGCCGATCCCCGCCGAATACTGGCGCCTGAACCGCATCTGGCTGTGGGTCGGCATCCTCGCCACCGTGCTGCCGGCAGCCAATCTCTACTTCATGGTTTTCAAACCGATCTGAAAGGAGAAACAAATGGAATCGAACCTCGATCAATCCCCCGAATACCGCGCCGCACGCTGCCAGGTGCGCCGGCTGCGCGGCTTCTACGCCCACCTCAGCGTGTACCTCGCGGTCAACGCCGGCCTGCTCGTCATCAACCTGTTCTCCGCGCCGGGACGCCTGTGGGTGGTGTGGCCGCTGGCCGGCTGGGGCATCGCCGTCGTCATCCACGGCGCCTCGGTGCTGCTCGGCGGCCGCCTGCTGGGGGCGGAATGGGAGGCGCGCAAGATCCGTGAGATCATGGACAGGAAATAGACCGCCCGATCCTCATGCCGCGCCTCGCCGTCCACACCGCGCTCGTCCTGCTGATCAACACGCTGATCGCGGCCTTCCTCACCGCCATCGGCGTGGGCGGCGACTTCGCCGGCAACCTGATCGTCTCGCATTGCATCGGCTTCGCCATCTATATCCCCTGCATCACGGTCATCCGGCTGGCGCCGAACCGCACGGTGCTGCTGGCCGGGATTGCGCTGTCCGTCATCCTCGGCTCGGCCTTCGGCGCGCTGGCGGGACTGACTTTGTCCGGCCATGGCCCGGAGCAATGGTCCTCGCAGGCGGGCCTGCAGGCCCTGCTGATCGGCCTCATGTTCGGCGTCGGCGTAAGTTACCGGTTCTACGCGCGCGAGCGCATGGCGAAGCTGGAAAACGAGCTGCGCGTGCGCGAACTGCGGCGCATGGAGTCGGAGAAGGCGCAGGTGGAAACGCAGCTGCGCATGCTGCAGGCGCAGATCGAGCCGCACTTCCTCTTCAACACGCTGGCCAACCTGTCCGCGCTGATCCGCACGGATGCGGCGACGGCGGAGCGCATGCTGGCGGACCTGATCCGCTACCTGCGCGCGACCCTGCAGCGAACGCGCGAGGCAGAGTCGACGCTGGGCGACGAGATGGAGCTCCTGCGCAACTACCTGGACATCCTCGGCCTGCGCCTGGGCGGCCGGCTGCGCTGGACGTTCGACGTGCCGGAGGAACTGCTGGCACGGCGCTTTCCCCTGATGTTGTTGCAGCCGCTGGTCGAGAACGCCGTCACCCACGGCATCGAGCCGAAGGTCGGCGGCGGGGAGGTGCGCATCGCCGCCCGGCAGGAGGGCGGCCGGTTGCATCTGGGCGTGTCCGATACCGGCGTCGGTCTGGGCGGTGCGAATGGGGGCAGCGGCTTCGGCCTGGACAACGTGCGCAGCCGCCTGCGTGCCCTCTACGGCGAAGCTGCTTCGCTGGATGTGCGTGAAAACAGCGGCGGCGGCGTCACCGCCGCCATCGAACTGCCGGCATGAACCCCACTGCGCTGATCGCCGACGACGAGCCGCTGCTGGCGGCGGACCTGAAAAGGCGCATCGCGTCGCTCTGGCCGGAACTGGACATACTCGCGGTCTGCCATGACGGGGTCGATGCGCTGGCGCGACTGGAACGGGACAAGCCGGACATCGCCTTTCTCGACATCCGCATGCCAGGGCTCACTGGGCTGGACGTGGCGGCACGCCTCGATTTTCCCTGTTGCATCGTTTTCGTGACGGCCTACGACCAGCATGCCGTCGAGGCCTTCGAGCGGGCGGCGGTCGACTATGTGCTGAAGCCGGCCGACGATGCGCGGCTGGCGCGCACCGTCGAACGGCTGCGGCAGGCGCTGGGCGAGCCGTCGGCCTTGGAACGGAAACGTCTCGCCGAGGCGGTCGCCGAGGTGCTGGGAAAAGTCAGTCCCGGCAATACGGCGCAGCCGGCCTGGCTGAAGTGGATCCGCGCCTCGGTGGGCGACAGCGTGCGCCTGGTGCCGGTCGAGGACGTGCGCTACTTCCAGTCGGCGGACAAATACACCAGCGTGGTCACCGCGGCCGGTGAATTGCTCATCCGCACGCCGATCAGGGAGCTAATCGAGCAGCTCGATCCGGAGGCATTCTGGCAGGTGCATCGCGGCACCATCGTGAATGCGAAGTACGTCACGGCCGCCCGCCACGACGAGAGCGGCCGCGTCCTGCTCAGCGTGCGCGACCGGCCGGAGCAGCTCACGGTGAGCCGCGGCTACGCGCATCTGTTCAAGCAGATGTGAGGATTTTCCGGGCCAGTTTTTCCAGTCCGGCCGGTGAGAGGTCATCGGTGTCGTAGCGCGGCGCCTCGGCGAAATGGACGTAGTTCTTTCCCTGCGAGCGCCGGTAGAGCGGGTCGTAGTGCTTCCCCAGCAGTTCCGCCACCAGCGCCGGCCAGTCGCGCGCGTCGATGAGCGCATTCCAGTGCGCCAGCGTCTCGCCGCTCTGCAGCTCGCGCAGGCAGTCGAGTTTTTCCTTCAGGCTCGCCGGATCGGCGAGGAAGTAATCGTAGTCGCCGATGAGGAAGCGCACGCGCGCCGCGTCGATGGCTTCGATGCGCAGGCAGGGACTGGCGCGCAT
>JADLGU010000012.1 GCA_020849155.1 Rhodocyclaceae bacterium
CAGGTCCTGGGTGTTGATCACGCCCTTCTCCATCCTGGCGCTGCCGCCGATGCTGTCGAAGGCGAAGCCCTCGCTGAAGATGTCGCGGAAATCCAGGGTGATGCGCCGCGGCAGCGAATGCAGGCTGAGGATGCCGAGCAGGCGCCCGCCGCCCGGCTCGAGCTTGTTGAACTGGCCGTTGGCCGCCTCCGCCTTGAGGTTGCCGTCGAGCGAGGCATGGTCGATCTGGGTCGGCGTGCCGGCCCAGGAGACCTTGCCTTCGAGCCTGGCCGTGCCGCGCCGCACGGCGTCGGTGTAGCCCAGCCGCTCCAGCATCTTGCCGATGTCGGTGACATCGAGCTTGAAGTTGAGCTGGGTGCCGCCGCCGCGCCAGAGGCCGTCGGAGACCAGCGTGCCGTCGGGGCTGGCCAGCGCCAGCTTCTCCATCTTCCAGGCGTTGTCCTCGTTGCTGGCGGACAGTTCCAGCTTGCCGAGCTTCTTGCCGCGCAGGACGAAGCTGTCGGCGACGATGTCGAGGCCGGGCAGCTCGCGCAGCGGCTCCTCGGCCACCAGGGCGTGCCCCGGCCGGGTATCGTTCAGTGTCAGCTGTTTCAGCCGCGCCCGCAGCCGGCCGCGTCCATCTGCCTTCCAGGAGAACTCGCCCAGCACGTCGCGGCTGGCCACCTGGCCCTGCCAGGCCTCGTCCTGCAGCGCGGCCTTCAGATTCACCTCGTGGAAGGGCCGGTCGAAGGCGATCAGCTCGCCGACCCGCAAATTGAGGGCGGTGACCGGATGGCCGCCGCCGTTGCCGGCGAAGAGGTCGCGCCAGAAGTCGACGTTGAAGGCCGGCAGGCTGGCGGCCAGCAGCACGCCCCTGTCGGGCAGCGGCGGCTTCTCGCCGATGCCGATCGCGCCGCGCTCGATCAGGGTGCGCTCCTTCTCGTGGCGGCGCAGGAACTGCGCGACCAGCGCCTCGCCCAGGGCGATGCGCAGCTGGTCGCGCGGCGCGCCGGCGGAGGGCTGGGCGCTGCGCTCGAAGCGGAAGGGCAGCGTCTCGGTGGAAGTCTTGTTGAAGGGCTCGGGCAGGCTGGAGGCGATGCCCTGCAGGCTCGATTCCAGCCTGACGTCGGCGTTGCGGTTCTTCACCACCACACTGCCGCGCCAGGGGGCGCTGCCGGAGAGGTGCTCCAGGAGGCGATGGTCCATCGATTTGCGCATGGCGGCGATGTTGAGGCTGCCCTGGGCGTTGATGGCCACCGCGCCGTCGCCGCGGGTGGCGGCGCTGAGGGTGAGCGGCGAACCCAGCAGTTGGGCCCGCGCCTCCTTGACGCTGACGCTGCTGCCGGTGAAGTGCAGGCGGCCGCTGACTTCGCCGAGCGGCGGCAGGTCGCTGTCTACCGTCAGTTCGTTGCGCAGGAACTGGTAGTCGCCCTCGATCAGGGTGTTGGCCACCCGGCGCAGGGGGATGGTCAGCTTCAGCTGCAGCGCGCCGCTGCCGGCGGCGCGCATGCCGTCGGTGAAATGATCGATCGACTCGGCCACCGGGCTGGCCTCGACGAAGCGCAGGAAATCCGCCGTCGGGCCGGCGGCGCGGCCGGCGACGGCGAGGATCTCCTCGGGCGCCTCCAGGTCGGCGATCTCGGCGCTGACGCCGGACACCGCGACGCCGTAGATGCTGCCGCGCTCGGCGCGGATCAGCATGCGCTTGCCCTCGAACAGCAGGTCGCCGTGGATGTCGGCGATGCCGGGCCAGTCCGACGCGAAACGCAGGTCGGCGCCGGCGATCTTCGCCGTCACCTGGAACAGGCCGTTCTTGCCGTCGGCGAAGGGGAAGTCCTTGAGATCGCCCTTCAAGCGCAGGCGGGCGTCGTCGGCGCGCCCGCCGGTGATCGCGGCGCGCAGCCAGTCGCGCACGTCGCGATTCACCGTCAGCGGCATGTAACGCCACACCGCGGCACCGTCGGCCTGGCTGAGCCGCGCCGTGATGTCGATCTCGCCCGGCCCGTCGAGGCTGCTGCGATAGCGGCCGGAAGCGCTGCCGGTGGCGTCCTTGCCGGTGAACGCCAGGTTCTGCAGCTGGACGTCGATGCGGCCTTCCGCCATCGTCCAGTTGGCCTTGGCGCTGAGTTTTTCGAAGTCGAGGCGCGGGTCGGCGAAGACGGTCGGCAATTCCAGCGCGGCGCGCTGGCTGTCGAGGCTGGCCAGGCCGCCCTTCTCGTTGCCATCGAGGCTGCCGGTCAGGCCGTGGAAGCCCGGGGAGTAGCCCTGGGCGTTGAGGCCGAGGTTCTCGAAGCGGGCCCGCACATTGAAGTTGGAGAGTGCGCCGGACTCGCCCTTCCAGCCCAGCCTGAGGTCGTAGATGCGGCCGCGCGGGCCATAGTCGGCCAGGGTCTTTCGGGTGCCTTCGTCGAGCGGCAGGAAGCCCGCCAGGCGCGTCAGCACGTCCAGGTCGAGACCGTTGGCGGACATCTCGCCCTGGGCCGGCTGCTTGCCCATGGCCGGCGACCAGCGCAGGGTGAAATCGGTGGGCAGCAGGGTGACGCCCTCGCGGGTGGCCAGCGCCAGCTTGCGCGAGGCCACCTCGAAGCCGCTCTTCGGCAGGCGGCCGGAGAGGCGTCCGTTGAGGTGGGCCAGCTCCAGCATCGGCAAGCCGCGCGCCAGGCGCAGCCTGACCTCGCGCAGGGCGATGTCGGCGGTCAGGGTGTTCAGCTTTTTCTCGGCGAAGCCCAGCCACAGGCGCATGCCGCCGGCGCCCTGGGGCAGGTCGAGGGGATAGTCCACCCAGGCACGCCAGCCGGCCAGATCGGCGTAATCGAGCTCGGCGTACACCTCGCCCTTCCAGTCCTCCAGCCGGTCGATGTCCTCACCTCGAAAGTCGCCGCGCACATCGAGGCGCGCCGCCAGGTCGCGCGGCGGCGCCGCGGTGAGGCCGAAGCGGTGGCGGTCGCCGTTGTTCTGCAAAACGAAATTCAGCTGCTGCAATTCCAGCGGCGGGGCGCCGCGCAGCTCGTCCTCCCAGCGGATGGTGGCGTTGCGCACGACGATGCGCTCCTGGGCCAGCAGCCAGTCGGAGAAATCGCTGCCGCTGGCCTCGGTGTTGAGCTGGATGCCGGCGACATAGATGCGGCCGCTCTTCTCGCGGCGCACCTGCAGGCTGGGGGCATCGACCTCCAGCCGGTGCAGCCGCAGCTGCCAGTTCCACAGCGAGGCCCAGGACAGCTCGGTCTCCACCGTGTCGAAAGTCAGCCCGGGACGGCCGGCGGCATCGTGGATGCTGAAGCCGCGCAGGGAGAGGTGCGGACGCAGGCCCTGCCAGTGGGTGTCGATGCGCTGGATGGTGACGGGCAGGCCGGCCGCCTGCGAGATGCCCTTCTGGATGTCGTCGCGGTAGCTCTCGATGTTGGGCAGCACCGAGTAGCGCAGCGTCAGGATGATCAGGGCGAAGCCGAAATAGCCGAGCCAGAACAGCCAGGCCAGCAGGCGGCGCAGCCAGGCCGGCAGCCAGGCCAGGCGCGTCAGGCGCAGCAGCCGGCGGACAAGGCCGGGTCGGGAAGGCGAAAGGGAAGGATGGGTGTTCTCTGGCATTGATAGTGCGGGCTTCGCGTCACGCTACAATCGCGGCTGAGGCCCTTCTGCGATAGCGAATTCTACCTGTATATCCTTCGTCATAAAGCCCTATAACGCCCGAATGAACGACCCGACCGACAACGCCGCGCGGCTCGAAGCCGGCCTGCCCCTGTCCCGCTTCCTGGCACGGCTGGTCGCCGGCCGGCCGGAGATCGGCGAGGCGCTGCGCGCCAGCCTGCACCTGCCCTTCGATGCGCGGGCCATGCGCGAGGCCCTGGCGGCCGAGGCGGGCGAGGAGGCCACGCTGCGCGCCGGCCTGCGTCGCCTGCGCGCCAGGGTGATGGCGCGCATCGTCGCGCGCGACCTGGCCGGCCTGGCCGACCTGGCCGAGGTGACCGAGACCATGTCCGCCCTGGCCGACGAGGCCGTGGCCCACGCCGCCGCCGTGCTGGGCGCTGCGCTCGCCGCCCGCCACGGCACGCCGCGCTCGGCCGCGGGCGAGATGCAGGAGCTGATCGTCGTCGGCATGGGCAAGCTGGGCGGGCGCGAGCTCAACGTCTCCTCGGACATCGACCTGATCTTCCTCTACGCCGAGGACGGCGAGACCGACGGCGACGGCGCGCGCCTCTCG
>JADLGU010000013.1 GCA_020849155.1 Rhodocyclaceae bacterium
GACCGGGGTGATGCTGATCGTGCGACCCTTCTTCATCTTGCCGACGACGTGCATTTCACATTTCCTGCAGTCGAAGCGCAGCGTCAGCCTTTCCCTGCCATTGACCAAGGTCATCGCATCGGCGTTCACGCCCGTGACCCAGCCCTTGGCTTCCTTGGGGCAGAGGCTGTGGCTGTAGCGCAGGCAATGCCTGGTGATCATCAGCGAGACCTCGCCGGGCGTGGTGTCGGCCTCGTAGGCATCGGCGATCAGTTCGACGCCGTGCTTCCGGTAGAAGGCGCGGGCTTGGGCGTTGAAGACGTTGCCGAGGTAGCTCAGCTCCTTTTCCGGGTAGACCGCCGGCGGTTCGAGCGGCGCGGCGCGTGACAGTTGCGGTCGCAAGGCCTCGCGCGCTGCGACCAGCGCCGCGATGCCGTCGCGGCGCAGGGCGTTGATCGCAGAGGTGGGTACGAAGCAGGGCGCGGCGATGTCGATTTGCGTGGCGCTGAAATCGGTGTTGCCGAGTCTGCCCAGATGGTTGCGCAGCGAGGCGAGCGCCGCTTGCGGATCGCGCGCCGGTTCGAGCGGCGCCGGGCGGCGCACCGTCGCGGCGATGCCGTCCTCGTCCGTCAGCGTCAACTCCAGCGCGCCGTCGGCCGCCGCGAGGGCCAGGTGCACGCCGATGCGCCGCTCGGCCGATTCCCTTTCCAGCGCGCGCTCGAAGGCCTGGTCGCGGTTGCGGTAGAGCGTCACGCCCGGCTTCAGGTCGGGCGGCATTTCGTTCGGATGGAGGCGGCGGCCCTGCGCGACATTGATGCGCATGCCGGCGAGCTTGTTGGCGCCCTTGCTGCCCTGAGGCTGGTAGCTGACGCCGTCGCCGTTGTGCAGTTCGACGTCGCCGTCGATCTCGAACCAGTCGGCGCCGAGGCGCGTCACGGCGCCGATCGGTTCTCCGGAGAACTTCGGCGTCTCGAAGGCGCCGATGTCGGGCTTGCGGCCGTGGACGAAATAGTCGGTGGCGCCGCGGTTGAAGGTCTTCTCCGGCTGCGGCGTGAAGAAGTGGGTGCAGTGTCCCGACGACGCGGGGCGGTATTGCGGCTGCTCGGCGAGGATGGCGTCGAGCAGCCGCCGGTAGTGGGCGACCGTGTTCTTGACGAAGGCCACGTCCTTGTAGCGGCCCTCGATCTTGAAGGAGCGGATGCCCGCCGCGATCAGCGCGCGCAGGTTCGCGCTCTGGTCGTTGTCCTTCATCGAGAGCAGGTGCTTGTCGTAGGCGACGATGCGGCCTTGCGGGTCCTCGAGCGTGTACGGCAGGCGGCAGGCCTGCGAGCATTCGCCGCGGTTGGCGCTGCGCCCGGTGTGGGCGTGGCTGATGTAGCACTGGCCCGAGAACGCCACGCACAGCGCGCCGTGGATGAAGAACTCCAGGCTGCAGCGCGCCGGCTCGGTGGCGGCGCGCACGCGGCGGATGTCGTCCAGCGACATCTCACGCGCGAGGACGATCTGCGAGAAGCCGGCGTCCTGCAGGAAGCGCGCTTTCTCCGGCGTGCGGATGTCGCACTGCGTGCTGGCATGCAGCTGCAGGGGCGGCAGGTCGACCTCCAGCAGCCCCATGTCCTGCACGATCAGGGCGTCGGCGCCTGCTTCGTATACCTCCCAGGCAAGCTTGCGCGCCGCCTCGATCTCGCCGTCGTCGAGGATGGTGTTGAGGGCGACGAAGACCTTGGCATGGAAGCGATGCGCGCAGGCCGCCAGGCGCGCGATGTCCGCCACGGCGTTGCCGGCGCCGGCGCGGGCGCCGAAGGCCGGCCCGCCGATATACACGGCGTCGGCGCCGTGCTTGACGGCCTCGATGCCGATCTCGGCATCGCGGGCGGGCGCCAGCAGTTCGAGCGGCTCAGCGGACATGGGAGCTCAAGCGGGCGGGAAGAGGAGGATGGATTCTAGCCCGGCCGGCGCAGTGGACGAAAAGGGCGCCACGCAGTCGTGGCGCCCTGCCTGCGAAAAGTCAGTCCCGCCAGTACGGCGAGCCGGACTCAGCCGGCAAAATTCTTCGCGGCAAAGTCCCAGTTGGCCAGGCTGGCGAGGAAGGTCTCGACGAACTTGGCGCGGGCGTTGCGGTAGTCGATGTAGTAGGCATGCTCCCAGACGTCGATGGTGAGCAGCGCCTTGTCGGCGCCGGTGAGCGGAGTTCCTGCATTGCTCGTGTTCGCGATGTCCACCGAGCCGTCCGGCTTCTTCACCAGCCAGGTCCAGCCCGAGCCGAAATTGCCCACCGCCGAGGCCTGGAAGGCCTTCTTGAACTCGTCGAACGAGCCCCACTTCTTGTTGATGGCGTCGGCCAGGGCGCCAGCGGGCGCGCCGCCGCCGTTGGGCTTCATGCTGTTCCAGAAGAAGGTGTGGTTCCACACCTGGGCGGCGTTGTTGAAGAGGCCGCCCGACGACTTCCTGACGATGTCTTCCAGGCCGGCGTTCTCGAACTCGCCGCCCTTGATCAGGTTGTTGAGGTTGGTGACGTAGGTCTGGTGGTGCTTGCCATAGTGGAACTCGAAGGTTTCCTTGGAGATGTGCGGCGCGAGCGCGTCCATGGCGTAGGGCAGTGCGGGGAGGGTATGTTCCATTGTTATCTCCGTCGATTGGTCAGGGTTGGGATACTTGACCATTTTAGTCGGAATACATTCAGTTGGCAATATTTCCATGTTCAACTGTCGTTCAGCCGGGTCACCTGTGCCTCCGCCGCGCCGCTGCCGAAAGTCAGCTGCACGGCTTCGGCGACGGCCAGCTGCTGCGCGTCGCGCACGATGCTGCCATCGGCCTTGCGCACCAGGCTGTAGCCGCGGCCGAGCACGGCTCGCGGGCTGAGGTGTTCCAGGCTGGCGGCCAGGCTGGACAACCGCGACTGCCGCTGCGCCAGACTACCGTCGAGCGAGGCGCGCAGGCGCGCGGCCAGATCGTTCAGGTCGCGCCGGGCATGGCGCACATCGGGACGGCCGCGTGCCAGGCGCGTGTCGAGGCGCTGCAGGTCGGCGCTTGCCGCGCCGAGCCGCCGGCGCAGCCCGGCCGCTAGGCGGGTGGCGAGGTGCGCCGTCTCGGCGCGCAGGCGGCCGAGGCGTTCGCCGGGATGGACCAGGCGCCGCGCCAGCAGGTCGATGCGCTGCATGTGTTCCTGCAGGTGCCGCTTCATCTGCGTGCGCAGGGCGACGCCGAGGCGGCTCAACGCGTCTTGCGCTTCGAACCAGCCGGCGCTGGCCAGGTCCGCGGCGGCGGTCGGCGTGGCGGCGCGGCAGTCGGCGGCGAGGTCGGCGATGGTGGTGTCGGTCTCGTGGCCGATGCCGGCGATGACGGGGATCGGGCAGGCATCGATGGCGCGCGCCACGGCCTCCTCGTTGAAGGCCCACAGGTCCTCGATGCTGCCGCCGCCGCGGGCGACGATCAGCACATCGCATTCGGCGCGCGCGGCGGCCAGGCCGATGGCCCCGGCGATGTTCGCCGCGGCGCCTTCGCCCTGCACCGGCGTCGGGTAGAGGATCAGCGGCACCTGCGGCGCGCGGCGCGCCAGCGCCGCCAGGATGTCGCGCAGGGCTGCCGCCTGCGGCGAGGTGACGATGCCGATGCGGCGCGGAAAGCGCGGCAGGGGCAGGCGCCGCGCCGGCGCGAACAGCCCTTCCTTCTCCAGCCGCTCGCGCAGCCGGGCGAAGGCTTCGAACAGCGCACCGATGCCGGCGTGCCGCAAGGACTCGATGTTGAGCTGGAAGCCGCCGCGTGCTTCATACAGGGTGACCAAGGCGCGCGCCTCGACGCGCAGGCCGTCCTGCAGGCGGAACGGCAGCAACTGTGCGCGGCCGCGGAACATGACGCAGTCGACCTGGGCGTCCTCATCCTTCAGGGCGAAGTAGAGGTGTCCGGAAGAGGGTCGTCGCAGGTTGGAGATCTCGCCGCTCACCCAGAGCAGGGGAAAACGGCTTTCAAGAGCCTGTCGCGCCATGTGGTTCAGCGCAGAAACGCTGAGTATTTCCTCGATGCCGACCTTGACAGTTTGAGATTCCGCAGTCATTCGACAATTTTAGCCGATGGTTTCTACAGCCAGTCCGATGACCCTCACAGGCTGCATCCGTCTCTCTTCGTAGCGTCCGTTAATGCTTTGATATATATAGCTAAAATATCTAGCTGCATTTTTCATCGAAGTAAGAAAAAGTCTTACGCCATGCCGACTTACTCAATACGCCCAAGCCTAATTCACAAGCTTATCCACAGCTTTTGTGGATAAAGAATTCGTCGCCTGGGCACGACAACGGATGCTTGGTTTTCCTTGCCGAAACAGAGATGCCCATATAAAGTTCGCGCTTGTTTGAAAAGTCACGGGAGCCCCGCGTGTTCGCAATCATTCAAGCGGCCGGCTGGCCGATCTGGCCGCTGCTGCTCGCCTCGATCCTGGCCGTCGCCTTCATCATCGAACGTTCAGTGGCATTGCGCCGCAGCAAGATCGTGCCTTCCGGCTTGCTGCAAAGCGTGGCCGCCGAATATCGCCAGTCCGGCGTGACGGAAGACATGCTGGCCCGCACCGCCCGCCACTCGCCGCTAGGCCAGGTGCTGGCCGCCGGCCTGCGCAACGTGAAAAGCTCCCGCGAGGCAATGAAGGAGGCCATCGAGGAATCCGGCCGCGGCGTCACGCATGAACTGGAGCGATTCCTCACCAGCCTCGGCACCATCGCCTCGATCGCCCCGCTGATGGGCCTGTTCGGGACGGTGGTGGGCATGATCGAGATCTTCGGCTCCACCACCGCCGCCGGCACCAATCCGCAGCAGCTCGCCCATGGCATTTCGGTGGCGCTCTACAACACCGGCTTCGGCCTGCTGATCGCCATCCCGGCGATGATCTTCTACCGGCACTTCCGCGCCCTGGTCGACAGCTTCGTAGTGGAAATGGAGCAGCAGGCGGTGAAGCTGGTCGAGCTGGTGCACGGCCAGCGCGCCGACTGAGACGGACCGGCCATGAATTTCCAGCGCGGCCGCAACCGTGAGGAGCCGGAGATCAACCTCATCCCGATGATCGACGTGCTGCTGGTGATCCTCATCTTCCTGATGATCACCACCACCTACTCGAAGTTCTCCGGCCTGGAGATCAACCTGCCCACCGCGGATTCGACCCAGTCGCCGGACAAGCCGAACGAGATCAATGTGGTGGTGACCGCCAGCGGGGAGGTGATGGTCAACCGCGTCGCCGTCGGCGGCAAGGACGTCGCCGCCATCAGCCTGGCGTTGCGCCGCGCCGGCGGCAGCGAGAAAGAGCCGGTGGTGGTCATCAACGCCGATGCCAAGGCCGCGCACCAGAGCGTGATCGACGTCATGCAGGC
>JADLGU010000014.1 GCA_020849155.1 Rhodocyclaceae bacterium
CCGCAGCGAAGAACTTCCAGGGCGGCATGCAGATCGTGCGCCAGCTCGAGTTCAGCCTGTTCGATCTGCTGCTGCACAGCGACTTCGAACCGGCCGGGCAGAAAAGCGTGCTCGACCTGATCGAGGAAGTCCGCAAGGAAGTGGCGGTGATCTTCCCGCCGCCCTGGCACCGCTTCCCCAACAGCTTCTCGCACATCTTCGCCGGCGGCTACGCGGCGGGCTATTACAGCTACAAGTGGGCCGAGGTCCTCTCCGCCGACGCCTTCGCCGCCTTCGAGGAGGAACGCGTCAGCGGCAGCGTGCTCAACCCGGCGACGGGCGCGCGCTTCCGCGACGAGATCCTCGCCGTCGGCGGCAGCCGCCCGGCGCTGGACTCCTTCAAGGCCTTCCGCGGCCGCGCCCCCAGCGTCGATGCCCTGATGCGGCACAGTGGTATGATTCTGTCGTAACCAGACTGCTGAGAAGCGCCATGCGGTTATCCCGAATCTGCCTGATGTCACTGTTAGCAGCCTCATTTACCGCCAGTGCCCAGCCGCTCTATAAATGGGTAGACAAGAGCGGAAAGGTTCATTATTCCGACCAGCCGCCGCCAAAGGACATCAAAAAAGTCGACCAGCCTCGCCTTAGGAGTTCAACCATAGAGACCAGCGGGCTATCGTACGAAGCCCAAGAGGCAGTCAAGAACTTTCCCGTGACGCTTTACACCACAGCCGAATGTGGCTCGGAATGCGCTTCTGCCAGAAACTTGCTGGCGCGCCGCGGCATCCCCTTCAGCGAAACCCGGGTTGTCAACACCGATGACGGCGAAGCCTTCAAAAAAGCGATGGGGACCGACAAACTTCTTTTCCCATCGATCATCGTGGGCAAAACCAAACAGATTGGTTACGAGGAAGAAGCCTGGCACGGCCTGCTTGATTCCGCAGGCTATCCGCGCACCCCTGGCGCCGGAACAGCCGGCGGTCAAGCATCGGGGACAGCCCCTGGCCGATGAAGATTGCCAGTTGGAACGTCAACTCGCTCAAGGTCCGCCTGCCGCAAGTGCTGGAATGGCTGGCCGCCCAGCGCCCTGATGTCGTCTGCCTGCAGGAAACCAAGCTGGAGGACAAGGCCTTCCCCCGCATGGAACTCGAAGCGGCGGGCTATCAGGCTGCCTACGCTGGGCAAAAGACCTACAACGGCGTCGCCATCCTGGCGCGCCAGCAGCCGCAAGACGTGGTAGTGGGCATTCCCGGCTTCGTCGACGCACAGCAGAGGCTGATTGCCGCCACGCTGGCGGGGACTCGCGTCGTCTGCGCCTATTTCCCCAATGGCCAGAGCGTCGGATCCGATAAATTCGATTACAAGCTGAAGTGGATCTCGGCGCTGTCGGCCTGGCTGAAAGAAGAGCTGGCGCGCCATCCCAGGCTGGCGCTGCTCGGCGACTACAACATCGCGCCGGAGGCGCGCGACGTGCACGACCCCAAGGCCTGGGAAGGGCAGGTGCTGTTCTCCGAGCCGGAGCGCGCCGCCTTCCGCAACCTGCTCGACCTCGGTCTGCAGGACGCCTTCCGGCTTTTCGAACAGCCCGAGAGAACCTACTCGTGGTGGGATTACCGGATGATGGCCTTCCGCCGCAACATGGGGCTGCGCATCGACCACATCCTGCTCTCCGCACCGCTGGCCGCCGAGTGCGCGGCCTGCGGCGTAGACAAGGCGGCGCGCAAGGCAGAGCGCCCATCGGACCATGCTCCCGTGATGGCGGTGCTGGCATGAGCATCCCGCTTCGGCAAATCGAGTCGCACTATCCGGTGCTGGCCGAGCTGCCGCAGAAATTGCAGCAGGAAATCGCCGCCACCGCCCAATCGGTCACCGTCCCAAGCGGCGCCACGATCTTCGACGAGCGCCAGCCCTGCCAGGGTTTTCCCTTCATCCTATCGGGCGCCATCCGGGTGGCGAAGGTATCGGCCAGCGGACGCGAACTGCCGCTCTACCGCGTCACGCCAGGCGAAACCTGCATCATCACTTCCAGCTGCCTGCTCGGCAACGTCCCCTACAATGCCCGGGGCACCGCGGAGAGCGAGACGGTGCTGGTCGTCCTGCCGCAAGGCCTGTTCACGGAATTGCTGGCCCAGGTGCCTTTCCGCAATTTCATTTTCAACCTCTTCGCCGAACGCATGGCCGATCTGATGCGGCTGGTCGAGGAAGTCGCCTTCCGCAAACTCGACCAGCGACTCGCCGCCTTGCTGCTGGGCAAGGGCCGCGTCGTGCACGCCACCCACCAGCAGCTCGCCGACGAGCTGGGCAGCGTGCGCGAGATGGTCAGCCGGTTGCTCAAGGGATTTTCCGAGCAGGGTCTGGTCGGGCTCGGGCGGGAGCAGATCGAAATCAGGGATGCCCCCGGCCTGCGGCGGGTCGCCGAAGCTGTGTAACGTAGGTTACAGACACCCAGGCCCTGGCTGGTGTCAAATGGCGCTGCAATCCCAATCCCGACAGGAGGCATCATGAAAAGCAACGTCGGCGGCATCGACCGCACTCTTCGCATCGCGCTGGGCCTCGGCCTTGTCGCCTGGGCCGCGATGGGCGGCCCGCTGTGGGCCTGGATCGGAATCGTGCCGATCGCCACCGGGGCGCTCGGCTGGTGCCCGGCCTATCTGCCCTTCGGCATCAGCACCTGCGCGACGAAGAAATAGTAGAAGTGGTTTCGGCCAGGCGGTTGGCGATGCGAACATAGTCGCCTACCGCCAATTCCTCGGCGCGCCGCTTCGGATCGATGCCAAGCGCGCCCCAGTCCTCCTCCCCCAGGCTCTCCCGCAGGGTATTGCGCAGCATCTTGCGACGCTGGGAGAAAGCGGCTTTCACCACCTCTTCCAGCAAGCCCGCATCGGCAGCGGTCAGCTCCCGAGGCGGCCGAGGGATCATCCGCACCACCGCCGACTCGACCTTGGGCGCCGGGTTGAAGGCGCCCGGCGGCACCAGGAACAGTCGCTCCATCTCGAAGCGATACTGCAGCATCACCGACAGGCGGCCGTATTCCGGACCGCCCGGCGCCGCCACCATCCGCTCGACCACCTCCCGCTGCAGCATGAAGTGCATGTCCCGCACCTTGTCCGCGCCGGCTGCCAGGTGAAACAACAGCGGCGTCGAGATGTTGTAGGGCAGGTTGCCGACCACGCGCAGGCCAGGGCCAAGTGCGCTGAAATCAAACCGCAGGGCGTCGCCCTCATGGATCGTCAACCGCGCCGGATCAAAACGCTCGCGCAGGCGGGCGATCAGGTCGCGATCGATCTCGACGACCTGCAGGCGATCCAGCCGCCCCAGCAGCGGTTCGGTCAGCGCGCCAAGCCCCGGGCCGATCTCGACGAGCGTGTCGCCCGCCTGCGGGCGGATCGCTTCGACGATCCTGGCGACGATGCCGGAGGAAACGAGGAAATTCTGTCCGAATCTTTTTCGCGCAATGTGGCGCTTCATCCCGCGGGGCCTCGCATCCCAATCGGCCGTCGGCGCAGCGCCAGCTCGATGGCCAGGTCCACCGCGGCGAACAGGCTGCGCGGAACTGCCTTGCCAGTACCGGCCAAGTCGAGCGCCGTGCCATGGTCAACCGAGGTGCGGATGATCGGCAGTCCCAGCGTGACGTTGATGCCGTCCTCGAAGGCAGCGTATTTCAGCACCGCAAGGCCCTGGTCGTGATACATGGCAAGCTGCGCATCCGAGCCGGCCAGCACGCCTTGGGTAAATAGCGTATCCGCCGGCAGCGGGCCGACGAGATCCATGCCCTCGTCGCGCAGTTTCTCCAGCACGGGCGCAATCACCTCGATCTCCTCGCGCCCCAAGTGACCGCCCTCGCCGGCGTGCGGGTTGAGCCCGGCGACGAGGATGCGCGGTCGCGCGATGCCGAACTTGCCGACCAGATCGGCGTGCAGGATGCGAATCGTCGTGGCGAGGTCGACAGGTGTGATGGCGGCGGGCACGTCCTTCAGCGCCAGGTGGGTGGTGGCCAGCGCCACGCGCAGGCCACCACCCGTCAGCATCATGACGACCCGGGCGGTACCGGTCTTCCCGGCGAGGTATTCGGTATGTCCGGTGAAGGCAATGCCGGCATCGTTGATCGCGCCCTTGTGAACCGGGGCCGTGACCATGGCGTCGAATTCCCCGGAGCGGCATCCGGCCAGCGCCCGATCAAGCATCTCGAGCACATAGTGCGCATTGACGCTATTCAGTTTTCCGGCCTGTGCCGGCTCGCGCAGGGGAACATGGAAGATCTCC
>JADLGU010000015.1 GCA_020849155.1 Rhodocyclaceae bacterium
CGGCAACGCCTCGCAGATGTCCGACGGCGCCGGCGCCGTGCTGCTGGTGTCGGAGAAGATCCTCAAGCAGTTCAACCTCAAGCCGATCGCCCGCTTCCGCGGCTTCGCGGTGGCCGGCGTGCCGCCGGAGATCATGGGCATCGGCCCGATCGAGGCCATCCCGCGCGTGCTCAAGCAGGCCGGCGTGAAGCAGGACGAAGTGGACTGGATCGAGCTCAACGAGGCCTTCGCTGCCCAGGCGCTGGCCGTGATGCGCACGCTGGAGCTCGACCCGCAGAAGGTGAACCCGCTGGGCGGCGCCATCGCGCTGGGCCATCCGCTCGGCGCCACCGGCGCCATCCGCACCGCCACCGTGATGGCGGCGATGCAGCGCGGCGAGGCGAAATATGGCATGGTCACCATGTGCATCGGCACCGGCATGGGGGCGGCCGGGCTGTTCGAGTCGGTGGTGTAAACTGGCTTCGCCGACACGGGGCGCTGTGGCGCCCCGTGGCGTTTCCGGGAGGCGAAAACATGCTCAAAAAAATCGCCCTGGCTCTGTTGTCCCTGCTGGCGCTGCTGGCCGCCATCGTGGCGGCGAACACGCTGCGCCACGGCTCGCGCCAGATCGAGGTGGCGGCGGTGCAGCCGATCAAGCTCGACGACAACGCCGCGGCGCAGCGCCTCGCCGCCGCCGTGCGCCTGCGCACGATTTCCCTCGACGGCGATCCGGGCGCCAACGCCGCCGAATTCCGCAAGCTGCACGCCCTGCTGAAGAAATCCTTCCCGCGCGCCCATGCCGTGCTCAAGCGCGAGACGGTGAATGAGCTGAGCCTGCTCTACGCCTGGCCGGGCAGCGATCCGGCGGCGAAGCCGATCATGCTGATGGCCCACCAGGACGTCGTGCCCATCGCCCACGGCACGGAGCGCGACTGGAAGGTCGATCCCTTCGCCGGCGAGATCCGCGACGGCTTCGTCTGGGGCCGCGGCGCCTGGGACGACAAGGCCAACCTGTTCGCCATCTTCGAGGCGGTCGAGACGCTGGCCGCTGCAGGCTTCCGGCCGCGGCAGACGGTCTACATCGCCGCCGGCCACGACGAGGAGATCGGCGGCCAGCAGGGCGCCAAGGCCATCGCCGAACTGCTCAAATCGCGCGGCGTGCAGCTCGAATTCGTGCTCGACGAAGGGCTGCTCATCACCGAAGGCGTGCTGAAGGGACTCGACCGGCCGCTGGCCCTCATCGGCACGGCGGAAAAGGGCTATCTCACCCTGGCGCTGGGCGCCAAGGCCGTGCCGGGCCATTCCTCGATGCCGCCGCCGCACACCGCCATCGGCATGCTGAGCGCCGCCCTGGCGCGGCTGGAGGACCGCCAGATGCCGGCGGCGATCCGCGGCGTCGCCGCCGAGACCTTCGACACCCTCGCGCCGGAGATGGGCGGGCTGAACCGCGTGCTGCTGTCCAACCTCTGGCTGTTCGGGCCCGTCGTGAAGAGCCAGCTGGAGAAGGGCGCCTCGACCAACGCCATGCTGCGCACCACCACCGCGCTGACCGTGGTGCAGGCCGGCAACAAGGAGAACGTGCTGCCCGCGCTGGCCGAGGCGAAGGTCAACTTCCGCATCCTGCCGGGCGACAGCATCGAGGGGGTGATGGCGCATGCCAAGGCGACGGTCGCCAACGAGGCCGTCGCCGTCGCGCGCAGCGGGCATCCCAACGAGCCGACGGCGATCTCGCCCTCGTCCGCGCCGTCCTTCAAGCTGATCAACCGCACCATCCGCGAACTGTTTCCCGGCACCGTGGTGGCGCCGGGCCTGATGATCGCCGCCACCGACTCGCGCCACATGGCGCCGATCGCCGACGCCGTCTACCGCTTCTCGCCGGTGCGCGCCAGGAGCGAGGACCTGCCGCGCTTCCACGGCACCAACGAGCGCATTGCCGTTTCCAACCTTGCCGAACTGATCCGCTTCTACCACCGCCTGCTGCACAACGCCGCCGGCCCACCCGAGGAAAAGAAATGAACGAACAGGTCCTGCTCGACATCCGCGGCGCCGTCGCCACGCTGACCCTGAACCGCCCGCAGGCGATGAATTCGCTCGGACTGGAAATGGGCCGGGCCTTCCTGGCGCGCGTCGAGGAACTGCAGAAGGCGGCGGGCGTCAAGGTCGTCGTCGTCACCGGCGCCGGCGAGCATTTCATGGCCGGCGGCGACATCAAGGAATTCCACACCATGGTCGCCGAGACGCCGGCCGAACGCGAGCGCGCCTTCGGCAAGCTCATCGGCGAACTGATCAACCCGGCCGTCGAGATCCTGCGCGGACTGCCGGCTCCGGTCGTAGGCAAGATCCGCGGCGCCTGTGCCGGCTTCGGCTTTTCGCTGATGGCCGGCTGCGACCTGGCGCTGGCGGCCGACAACGCTTACTTCACCACGGGTTACTCGCTGCTCGGCACCACCGCCGACGGCGGCGGCACGTATTTCTTGCCGCGCCTGGTCGGGACGAAGAAGGCGGCCGAGCTAACCCTGTTGGCAGAGCGGCTCGACGCACAACAGGCTTTGGCCCTTGGACTGGTCAACCGCGTCGTGCCGGCCGCCGATCTCGATGCGGCCTGCGAGGCGCTGGCCATCCGGCTGGCGGCCGGGCCGTCCTTCGCCTATGCTAATGCCAAGCGGCTGCTCAACCGCTCGCTGACGTCCAGCCTGGCCGACCAGTTGAAGGCCGAGGCGGCTTCCTTCGGATCCTGCAGCGCCACCGGCGACTTCGCCGAAGGCGTCGCGGCCTTCGTCGAGAAGCGCAAGCCTTCCTTCAAGGGAAGCTGATCCGCCATCCAACCAGCCAGGGAGAAAGTGCAATGAAGAAATCGCTCGTACTGATGGCCGCCTGCGCCATTCTGGCCTTTCCGGCCGCCGCGGAGATTACCGCCAAGAAGGATCCGGTCAAGGGCAGCAAGAACCTCGATGTCATCCGCCTCGACGGCGCCACGCTGTTCGGCAGCGCCGAAGACGTGCTCACGCCGGGCGGCAAGAAGGCGCTCGACAAGGTGGTCGGCGACAATCCGAACCTGGTGATGCGGAAGATCAAGGTCAGCGGCCATACCGACAACATGGGCAAGGAGGACGACAACCGCAAGCTGTCGCTGCGCCGTGCCGAGGCGGTGCGCAAGTACCTCATTTCCCGGGACGGCAATTTCCGCATCGAAGTGGCCGGACTGGGCGAAACCCAGCCGCTGGTGAAGTGCGACGAAAAGAAGCCGCGGGCCGAGCTGATCCGCTGCCTGGCGCCGAACCGCCGCGTCGAGATCGAGCAGCTGCCCGACTGAGCCGGCTTCAGCCGAGCCGCTGCACCAGGCGGCCGAGCAGCTCCGACAGCGCGATCCGCCCGGCCCATGCCCCGCCCGGGCCGGGCAGGATATCCAGCGGGGTGAAGGGCGACGCGGTTTCGTAGCCGGTGGCTGCCGCGGTCGTCTCGATGGCTTCGGCGGCGAAGGCCGCCTGGGCCCGCCGCATGTGCCAGGCATGGGTGACCAGCAGCACGCGGGTGGCGCCGGCCTCGCGCAGCAGGGGCGCGCTGAAGCGCGCGTTCTCGCGCGTGTCGGCGGAAGCCTCCTCGACCCAGCGCACCTTGGCGCCGAATTCCTGTTCCAGCGAAGCCTGCATGCTGCGGCCCTCCGGCCTGCCGCCCAGCGGGGCGCCGCCGCTGACCAGGATCGGCAGGCCGGTCTGTCGCTGCAGGCGGGCCGCATAGCGGATCCGTTCCAGCGACCAGCGGCTGACCGTGTCGCCGCCGTATTCGGGCGCGGCGAGGTAGCTGCCGCCGCCCAGCACCACGATGGCCTGGGCGCGACCGGCCAGGGCGGGATCGAGCGGCGGGACATCCTCGAGCGTGGCCAGCAGGGACCGGGTCACCACCGGGGTGGACAACAGCCAGAGCAGGACGATTCCGCTCCAGGCCAGCGACTTGCCGAGGCGCGGCCGGCGCCGCATCAGCAGCAGGCCGAGGGCGGCCAGCAGCAGCGGCCCGGCCGGCGGCAAGGCCAGGGCGGTGAGGATTTTCTTGAGGAGGAACACCTCAGCCGGTCACCTTGCGCAGCAGCGCCCGGCTGACCATGCGCAGGCGCTGCCTGAGCGGGAAGCGCTTGAAGTTGGTCTTCACCACACCCTCGGTGAAGGCGGTGCGCTTCGAGTAATCGATGTTCACGTCCACCACCACCGGCCGGCCTTCCGCGGCGAGGCGGCGCGCTTGCGTCACGGTGGCGGCGATGGCGGCATCGTTTTCCATGCGCAGGTAGGCGGCGCCGGTGGCTGTGGCGAGGCCGTCCAGGTTCACCGAGCCGAGCACGGCGCAGGGCTTGCGGTTGTAGGGGATCTCCTGCGCCTGGGCGATCTGCGACAGCTCGCCGTCGTGGAAGACGAAGTAGACGATGCCCAGCCCTTCCTTCGCCGCGGTGAGGATCTCCATGGCGGTCATCATGAAGGCGCCGTCGCCGACGATGGCGAACACCTCGCGCTCGGGCCGCGACAGCTTGGCGCCGACCGCCGCCGGCACGGCGTAGCCCATGCAGTTGAAGTCGGTCGGCAGGATCAGGCAGCGTGAGGCATGCACGGGGAACAGCTCGGCGGTGAGGAAGGTGTGGTTGCCGTCGTCCACCGTGGC
>JADLGU010000016.1 GCA_020849155.1 Rhodocyclaceae bacterium
GCGAATATTTCTTGCCCTCGACCTCGACCCAGGCATCGCCATTGTCGCCCTTGACGATGTGGAAGGGGACGAGCCCCTTGTCCTTTTCGACCATGGGATCGTCGAAACGCCGGCCGATCAGGCGCTTCACCGCGAACAGCGTGTTCTTGGCGTTGGTCACCGCCTGGCGCTTGGCCGAGGCGCCGCACAGCACCTCGCCGTCGTCAGCGTAGGCGACGACGGACGGCGTGGTGCGGGCGCCTTCGGAGTTCTCGCTGACTTTGGGCTTGCCGCCCTCCATGACTGCGACGCAGGAGTTGGTGGTGCCGAGGTCGATGCCGATGATCTTGCCCATGATGATTCCTTGAATGTAGGTTAAGCCTGTGTCGGATATGGGGTTTTGAGGCGTTTTTTCAAGCGCCTCGGGCCTTCGAGACGATCACCAGCGCCGGCCGGATGACCCGCTCGTGCAGCGCATAGCCCTTTTGCAGCACCTGCAGCACTCGGTTGGGCTCGCCGTCCTCCTCGATGGCGCTGATGGCCTGGTGGCGGTGCGGGTCGAATTTCTCGCCGGCCGGATTGATTTCGGCCAGGCCGGATTTCTCGAAGGCGGCGACCAGCTGCTTCAGGGTCAGCTCGACGCCGCTGCGCAGGTTGTCGACCGTGGCGTTCTCGGTGGCCAGCGCCGCTTCCAGGCTGTCCTTTACCGGCAGCATCTCGGCGGCGAACTTGTCGACGGCGTATTTGTGCGCCTTGGCGATGTCTTCCTGGGCGCGGCGGCGCAGGTTGTCGGTCTCGGCCTTGGCCCGCAGCCAGGCGTCGTGGTGTTCCTCGGCCTTCAGCTCGGCCTGGCGCAGCAGCGCTTCCAGGCTGGGCAGGCTTTCAGGGGCATCGGCCTGGGGCTGGCCGGTGCCCGTTTCGGGCTGGGGTGCTTCCGGAACGGCGGTGGTGTCCTGCATCTCTTTGATCTCCCTGCAAATACCGATACATAATGGGGGCGACAACAGCCATTTCAAGAGGCTCTGCGTCCTGTTAGCATGGCTACCGGGAGAAAACCCTCGCAGACATGGACAGCATCGGCAAATACCGCGTGGTTCGCGAACTGGGCAAGGGTGCCACGGCGACGGTCTATCTCGCCGAGGACCCCGATCGTGCGGAGCCGGTGGCGATCAAGCTGGTTCGCTTCAAGGGCGGAGCCGACGAGGCGCAGTGGACCCGCCGTCTGAAGAAGCTGTTCGCCACGGAAGGGGCGATGGCGAAGAAGCTCGACCACCCCAACATCATCCGCATCCACGACACGGTGCTCGAGGAGGAGCAGGCCTACATCGTCATGGAGTACGTCACCGGCCGGGAACTGTCGAGCTTCTGTACCTTCGAGAAGCTGCTGCCGCTGCACCGGGTGGTCGGCATCGTCTTCAAGTGCTGCCTGGCGCTCGACTACGCCTTCAAGCAGGGCGTCATCCACCGCGACATCAAGCCGGCCAACATCGTGGTGGACGACGAGGACAACGTCAAGATCATGGATTTCGGCCTGGCGCTGAACACCGCCAAGAAGAGCGAGTCCGACTCGACCTTCATCATGGGCGTCGGCTCGCCGGCCTACATGTCGCCGGAGCAGATCAAGGGCTATCCGCTCAACCAGAAGACCGACCTCTACTCGCTAGGCGTGGTGCTGTTCCATCTGCTCACCGGGCGCCTGCCGTTCCGCGCTGCCAACACCGCCCAGCTGGTCTACAAGATCGTGAACGCCGACCCGCCGATGCCCAGCCAGATCAATCCCAACGTGCCGGTGGCCATGGACAACATCATCCGCCGGGCGCTGGAGAAGGATCTCTATTCACGCTACCGCAACGGCGCCGAGATGGCCCAGGACCTGTCCTCCGTGCGCTATCAGATCGTGGACGACAACTGGGTGGCGCTCGACACCTCGCGGCTGGAACTCCTCAAGCGGCTGGAGTTCTTCCAGGGTTTCGAGGAGGTGGAACTGTGGGAGGTGCTGCGCATCAGCACCTGGCGCCAGATCGCGCCGGATACCCTGCTGATGCGCGAGGGGGCCGAGGAGGCCGGCTTCGGCATCCTGATCGAGGGAGAGGTCGAGGTCTCGGTCGATGATCGGGCCATCTGCCGCCTTGGCGTCGGCGAGGTGGTGGGCGAGATGGCCTATCTCAACCAGGACGCGCCGCGCCGCTGCGCCTCGGTGGTGACGCTGACCCCGGTGACCTATCTGGACATCAACAACGCCGCCCTGGCCCTGGCCACCGAGGAGTGCTTCCAGCGCTTCCAGAAAAAGCTGGTCGCCACCGCCATCCGGCGTCTGGCGGCGGCCGATCACAGCCTGGCCAGCCACGGCGAGGCGGCTCACAAGCCGGTTTCTGAAGATACCCTTGAAATCGAGCTGGAACTGGAGCCGCTCGACGAGCCGCCGCCCGCCGGGGAAGCCGGCAAATCCTGAAGCGGGCCGGCGCGCTATTGTCCGGCGCAAAAGTCGGTCTCCGTGATACGGTAATCGCCTGCATTCACGGCGAGGATCTCGGCCTGGGGGAGTGGTGAGACGCGCCTGGCGCGGCGAAAGAAGCTGGCCCGGGAACGAAGCTTTCGCAGAAAGTAAATGTTCGCGGCGCGATTCGTGCGTCAGGGCGTCTCGGAGATCTCTAACGGCAGATGCCGGCAAAACTTGAGCCTTTTCACCCGCTGACGACGGGCGGCGGGAACTCAGGCCTGGGCGGTGATCCAGCGCACCAGGTTGCCGGTGTCCATGGCGCCCGATTGCCGGGCGATCTCCCGGCCATCGCGAAAGATCACTAGCGTCGGGATGCTGCGAATGCCGAAGCGGCTGGCGATCTCCTGAGCCTCCTCGGTATTGAGCTTGGCCAGCCGGTAGCGGGGTTCGAGCTGATGGGCGGCTTGGGAATAGGCCGGGGCCATCATCCGGCAGGGACCGCACCAGGGCGCCCAGAAGTCCACCACCACCGGGATGTCGCTGCGACCGACCTGGGCCTCGAAGGCGCCGGCATCGAGTTCGACGGGGTGGCCGGTAAACAGGCGCTGCTTGCACTTGCCGCAGGTCGGGCCGTCGGCCAGGCGGGTCTCGGCCACCCGGTTGGGGGCGGCGCAACTGGGGCAGACAACGATGCGGGTCGATTCCATGGCATCTCCAGACGGTTTCCCCAAGTATTGGGCGGTGCGGGTGGAATTCAAGCGGCTAAAGAAATATCCGTGCCGGCCGAAAACCCTGCTGAATACCCATTGCCTCCCGGAGACCAAGGTGAAGAACAAGATACCCATCTACGGGGTGACCCGTGTCGATAACGAAGCCAGTCGCACCCATGGCTGGCTGGTGACCATCCAGCGCCGTGGCGTCATTTTCCGCAGGCAGTTCAGCGACGGCGTGCTCGGCGGCAAGGCCAAGGCCCTGAGCGCCGCCAAGGCCTACCGCGACCAGGTGGTCGCCAGGCACCCGCCGCTGTCCAAGCGGGAACATGCCGAGATCCGGAAAAAAAACAACAAATCCGGGGTGGTCGGGGTTTGCCGCTACTGCGCTTCGGAAACCAGCCAGAAGCCGGCCCAGGAGAAACGCTGGTTCTGGGTGGCCTCCTGGGTGCTGCCCGACGGCCGCGCCAAGCGCGTCAAGTTCTCGGTGAACAAGTACGGGGAGGAGGGCGCTTTCAAGCTGGCCGTCAAGGCGCGGCGCGGCGCGATCCGCCAGATGGACGGGAATTTCGACCCCGGGGCGACCCGGCGCAGGCAGCGCAAGTCGCGCGCCTGAGGGAAATCAGCCCAACCTGTCCCGCACCAGGCGGGCGAGCGCCTCGATCCACTCGTGGCGTTCGTTGAGGCAGGGGATGTAGCGAAATTCCTGTCCGCCGGCGGCGAGAAAGGCTGCCTTGCATTCGATGGCGATCTCCTCCAGCGTTTCCAGGCAATCCGAGACGAAGCCCGGGCAGACCACATCCACCCGCCGGACGCCTGCCCGCGCCAGCGATTCGAGGCTGGCCTGGGTGTAGGGCTGCAGCCATTCGGCCGGCCCGAAGCGCGACTGGAAGGTGATCGCGAAATCCGCTTCGGCCAGGCCGAGCGCACCCGCCAGCCGCTGCCCGCTCTCCAGGCACTGCCCGTAATAGGGATCGCCGCGCGCGATGCTGACTTTCGGCAGGCCATGGAAGCTCATCACCAGCTTTTCGGGCCGGCCGTAATCCATCCAGTGGGCATTGATGCCGGCGGCCAGGGCGGCAATGTAGCGGGGGTCGTCGTGGAAGCTGGGCACCGACTCGATCTGCGCCGCCCGGGGGTAGCGCCGGGTCCACGCCGACACGGCATCCATGGCGCTGGCCGTGGTGCTCAGCGAGTACTGGGGATAAAGCGGCACCACCAGGATGCGGCCGCAGCCGCGGGCCTTCAGCCGCTCCAGAGCGGCCGCCACCGAAGGCTCGCCGTAGCGCATGGCCCACTCGATGACGATGTCGCCCTGTCCGGCCTGGCCCAGGTAGCCGCGCAGCAGCTTGGCCTGCCGCTCGGTATGCACCTTGAGCGGCGAGCCTTCCGGCGTCCAGATCCTGGCGTATTTCTCGGCGGATTTTCCCGGCCGGAGGTTGAGGATGATGCCGTTGAGCACCAGCCACCAGAGCGGGCGCGGCAATTCCACCACGCGCGGGTCCCAGAGGAACTGCTTCAGATACTTGCGCAGGGCCGGCGCCGTCGGTGCTTCGGGCGTGCCCAGGTTGATGAGCAGGACCGCGTGCTGGCTCATGGCGCCGAGAGGGCGCTGGAGAGCAGCTTGGCGGTGATGTCGACGATGGGGATGACCCGGTCGTAGGCCATCCGGGTCGGCCCGATGACGCCGACCGAGCCGACCACACGGCCATTGACCTCGTAGGGCGCGGTGATGACGCTGCACTCGTCGAGCGGCGCCAATCCCGATTCGCCGCCGATGAACACCTGGACGCCCTCGGCGCGCCTGGAGAGGTCAAGCAGCTGGACCAGGCTGGTGCGCTGCTCGAAGAGGGCGAACAGCTCTCGCAGGCGGCTCATGTTCGAGGAGATGTCCGCCACGTCGAGCAGGTTCTTCTCCCCCGAGATGACGTACTGGTCTGCGGTCTCGGAGACGGCCTCGTCGCCGGCCTGCAGCGCGGCGGTCATCAGCTCGGTCATGTCGGCGCGCAGCTGGCGCAGCTCTTCGTGCACCCGGCTGCGGATCTCGCCGACGTCCAGGCCGGCGAAATGCTGGTTGAGGTAATTGGCGGCGCTGACCAGTTCCGCCGGCGAATAGGCGCGCTGGGTGAACAGGATGCGGTTCTGAACGTCGCCCTGGGCCGTGACGATAATGAGCAGGATGCGCTTCTCGGACAGCCCGAGGAACTCGATCTGGCGGATCTTGGGCGTTACCCGCCTGGGCGCCACCACCACCCCGGCAAAGCGCGTCAGTTCGGAGAGCAGTTGCGAAGCCGAACTGATCAGGCGCTGAGGGTGGCTGGGCTGCAGATGCTCCTCCAGCTCGTGGATCTGGGCCTCGGCCAGCGGCCGCACGGTGAGCAGGCTGTCGACGAAGAAGCGGTAGCCACGCGGTGTCGGCACTCGCCCGGCAGAGGTGTGCGGGCTGGCGATGAAACCCAGCTCCTCCAGGTCGGACATGACGTTGCGCACCGTCGCCGGCGAGAGCTCCAGGCCGGAATACTTCGACAGGGCGCGCGAACCCACCGGCTGGCCTTCGGCCACGTAGCGTTCGATCAGGGTCTTGAGGAGGATCTGGGAGCGTTGGTCTAGCATCGGGCCCATTGTACAAAAATGGCGTCGCCTTGCCGCAATCGCAAGAGGGGGATTTGTGGTTAAATTCCCGTCATGAATCCGGTATTCCGCAGTATTGCCCTGATCGGCAAGTACAAAAGCCCCGAGATCGCCGAGTCGCTGCTGAATCTGGCCGCGTTTCTCCGCAGCCGCGATGTCGCGGTGATGGTCGAAGAGGGCACGGCGGCCCTGGTCGGGGCGGACGGCTTTCCGGTCGCCTCCTATGCCGTCATCGGCCAGCGCGCCGACCTTGCCATCGTGCTCGGCGGCGACGGCTCGATGCTGACGGCGGCCCGCCAACTGGCCGAGTCGGGCGTGCCCCTGGTGGGAGTGAACCAGGGGCGGCTGGGCTTCATGACCGACCTGGCGCGCGACGACATGCTGGACGGGGTGGCCGACCTGCTGGAAGGCCGCTTCAAGGACGAGCGGCGCTTCCTGCTCGACGCCTCGGTCAGCCGCGACGGCGCCTGCGTGTTCCAGACCCAGGCCCTCAACGACGTGGTGGTGAACAAGGGCGATCTCGGCCGCATGATCGAGTTCGCCGTGTCGATCGACGGCGAGTTCATCTACAACCAGCGCTCCGACGGCCTGATCGTCGCCACGCCGACCGGCTCCACCGCCTACGCGCTGTCGGCCAACGGCCCGATCCTGCATCCGGCGGTGCCCGGCATCGCCCTGGTGCCGCTCTGCCCGCACGCCCTGTCGAACCGGCCGATCACCGTCAGCGACGCCAGCCGCATCGAGATCGTCATCCGCGCGCCGCACCGCGCCCGGGTGCATGCCGACGGCCAGGAGAAGTTCGAGCTGGAGGCGGGCGACCGGGTCGATGTGGCGCGCTCGCACCGCTCCATCCGCCTGCTGCATCCGCTCGGTTACAGCTATTTCGCCATGCTGCGGGAGAAGCTGCACTGGAGCGAAACGCCGCGCAGCTACTGATGCTGAAGCGCCTCTATATCCGCGACTACGTCATCGTCGACGAGCTGGAGTTGGAATTCGCCTCCGGCTTCGGCGCCCTGACCGGCGAGACCGGCGCCGGCAAGTCGATCCTGGTCGATGCGTTGTCCCTGGCCTTGGGCGAGCGCGCCGAGCCGGCCGCGGTGCGTGCCGGGCGTGACAAGGCCGAGATCTCCGCCGAGTTCGAGCTGGCGGCCGGCAGCCTCCTGGAGCGCTGGTTGCGGGCCGGCGATTTCGAGGGCGATGGCTGCCTGCTGCGGCGGGTGATCGAGTCGAACGGCCGCTCCCGCGGCTACATCAACGGCGTGCCGGCGACCCTGACCCAATTGCGCGAGGCCGCCGATTTCCTGGCCGACATCCACGGCCAGCACGCCCATCACAGCCTGTTGCGCGCCGATGCCCAACGCCAGATGCTCGACAGCCTCGCCGGCCAGCGCGCCCTGGCCAGCGAAGTGGCGGCCCTGCATGGCGCCTGGCGCAAGGCCCGCGAGGCCCGCCTGGCCGCCGAAAAGGATCACGAGGCCCTTGCCCGCGAGCGCGAGATGCTGGCCTGGCAGGTGAAGGAGGTCTCGGCTCTCGGTTTCGATGCCGGTACCTGGGCGGAGACCGGGCAGGAACACAAGCGCCTGGCCCATGCCGCCTCGCTGCAGGCCGGTGTCGAGGAAGCGCTGGAAGGCCTGTCCGAGGGCGAACAGGCGGCCATGTGGCAGGTCGAGCGCATCGGCGCCCGGTTGCGCCAGTTGATCGACTACGACTCCTCACTCAAGGGCACATTGGAAACCATCGAGGGCGCCCAGATCCAGATGCAGGAAGCGGCCCATGCCCTGCGCCACTATCGCGACCGCATCGACGTCGATCCGGCGCGCCTGGCCGAGGTGGAAGGCCGCATCCAGGCGGTGCAGGATGCCTCCCGC
The DNA here is from genome assembly GCA_020849155.1 of Rhodocyclaceae bacterium. Classification (GTDB taxonomy): domain Bacteria; phylum Pseudomonadota; class Gammaproteobacteria; order Burkholderiales; family Rhodocyclaceae; genus Desulfobacillus. The sequence goes on from JADLGU010000016.1 coordinate 7,629, forward strand.
AAATACCGGGTCCAGCCCGAGGAGTTGCCGCAGCTGCTGGCCGGCTGGGGCGCCCGGCTGCTCGAACTGGAGACCCTCCAGGATGCCGCTGCGCTGGCCGAGCGCGAGGCACAGGCGCAGCGCGGCTACCTTGCCCGTGCGGAAATCCTTAGCAAGGGTCGCCGCAAGGCGGCGGCGGACCTGGGCAAGGCAGTGACCGAAGCCATGCAGCAACTGGCCATGCCGGGCGGCCGCTTCGAGGTGGCGCTCGAGCGACTGCCCGAAGGCGCCGCCTACGGGCTGGAGAACGTGGCGTTCCTCGTCTGCGCCCATCCGGGCCAGCCGGCCGGGCCGCTGTCGAAGGTGGCCTCCGGCGGCGAGCTGTCCCGCATCGGCCTGGCCATCCAGGTCATCGCCTCGGCGGCCGGCAACGTGCCGACCCTGATCTTCGACGAGGTCGACGTCGGCATCGGCGGCGGCGTGGCGGAAATCGTCGGCCGCCTGCTCAAGCAGCTCGGCGCCCGGCGCCAGGTGCTGTGTGTCACCCATCTGCCGCAGGTGGCGGCGCAGGCCGACTGGCAGTGGACGATCGCCAAGGAAGGCGCCGGCGGCGGCGTTGTCAGCCGGGTCAGGCCGCTGGACCGCGACGGCCGCATCGAGGAGATTGCCCGCATGCTGGGCGGCGTGAAGATCACGCCGACCACCCGCAAGCATGCGACGGAGATGCTCGGCTACTGAGCGCTTCCCGGCATGCCGATGATCGTCACCGCGCCGGTGACGATGAACACCGCCGCCGCGGCATAGCGGATGGCTTTCATCGGCAGCTTCTGCGCCAGCGCCTCGCCGACCAGCACGGCGGGGATGTTGGCGATCAGCATGCCTAGCGTGGTGCCGAGCACCACCGCCCACAGCAGATCGAAGCGCGCCCCCAGCGCCACGGTGGCGAGTTGGGTCTTGTCGCCCATCTCGGCGATGAAGAAGGCGACGGCGGCGGTGGCGAAGGCCCCGGCCCGGTGCAGCTTGGGATCGTCGTCGAGCGAATCCGGATGCAGGGTCCACAGGCCGAAGCCGATGAACAGCAGGCCGGTCGCCCAAGGCAGAATCTGCGGCGGGGCCAAGGTCGCCAGCCAGACCCCGACCGAACCAGCCAGGGCGTGGTTGAGCAGGGTGGCGACGAATATCCCGGCGATGATGGCAATCGGCTTGCGCAGGCGGGCGGCAAGAACGAAGGAGAGGAGCTGGGTCTTGTCGCCTATTTCGGCCAGCGCGACCAGCAAGGTCGACGTCAGGAAGGCTTCCATGCAGGTTCCGGCCTTCAGCGCGCCGGCTTCTTGTTGGGGCAGTCCGGGTTGAGGCAGTCGGCGTAGAGGTGGAGCGCGTGCTCGTGCACCTGGAAGCCGCGCTCCTTGGCGATCTTGTTCTGCCGCTTCTCGATCTCGGGATCGTAGAATTCCTCGACCTTGCCGCATTGCAGGCAGACCAGATGGTCGTGGTGCCGGCCTTCGTTCAACTCGAAGACCGCCTTGCCCGACTCGAAGTAGTGCCGTTCCAGCAGGCCGGCCTGCTCGAACTGGGTCAGCACGCGGTACACCGTGGCCAGGCCGATGTCCATGCCCTCGGCGAGCAGCGCCCGGTACACGTCTTCGGCCGTCATGTGGCGGCTGCCCGTGTCGGCCTGCAGCTTCTGGAACAGGTCGAGGATCTTCAGGCGCGGGAAGGTCGCCTTGAGGCCCATGCTTTTCAGGTCGTGCGAGTTGCTCATGGCGGCCGCGGGTCGGGAGGGAACGACGGGTATGATATAGTCTCGCGCGTTCGTTGAGAATTCCCGGTCTTCGATTCCGCATGAGATTCCTGCGCCTGCTGCCCCTCCTGCCGCTCATGGCGGCCTGCTCCAACATGCAGGTGCCGGAAGTGACCTCGGTCGTCACCCCGTATCGCATCGACATCCGCCAGGGCAACTTCATTTCCCAGGAAATGGTCGCCCAGCTGAAACCCGGCATGAGCCGCGACCAGGTGCGATTCCTGTTGGGCACGCCGCTGGTGACGGACATCTTCCATGCCGACCGCTGGGATTACATCTACCGCTTCAAGCCGGGCCGCGGCGAGTTGCAGCAGCGGCGCCTGGCCGTCTTCTTCGAGGACAACAAGCTGGTGCGGGTTGCCGGCGACGTGGCCGGCGCCGAGGCCGGGGAAGCCCAGGCCAGCGCGGAGGCCGCCGGCGCGGCGCGCAGCCGAATCATCGAGATCGAGCCGGATCCCTCTCTGAAAAAGGCGGCTGACGAGAAGCGAGCCGAAGAAGCCAAGAAGACCGAGACGGCGGCGCCGGAAGCGGACAAGAAATAAGCTCCCCGCAGCAGGGAGCCTCAGCAAGCGGAGCAGACAATGAGAATCGCGATCGCCGGCAGTTCCGGCCGCATGGGACGCATGCTCGTCGAGACCGTCCTCAAGGCCGAGGACATGCAACTGGCCGCCGCCCTGGATGTAGCCGGCAGCGCTTACCTCGGCAAGGACGCCGGCGAACTGGTCGGCGCCCCCTGCGGCGTCTCCATCCGCGCCGACATCGATGCGGCGCTGGCCGGCGCCGATTGCCTGATCGACTTCACCCGGCCGGCCGGGACGCTGGCGCACTTGGCGAGCTGCCGCAAGCTCGGTGTGGCCATGGTGATCGGCACGACGGGCATGGAGGCGGAGCACAAGCGGCAGATTCAGGAGGCCGCGCGCGACATCCCCATCGTCTTCGCGCCGAACATGGCCGTCGGCGTCAACCTCGTCTTCAAGCTGCTCGACACCGCCGCCCGGGTGCTGGCGCAGGGCTACGACATCGAGGTGATCGAGGCGCATCATCGCCACAAGGTCGATGCCCCCTCGGGCACCGCACTGCGGATGGGCGAAGTGGTGGCGGCCGCGCTCGGGCGCGAGCTCAAGCAATGTGCGGTGTATGGCCGCGAGGGCGTCACCGGCGAGCGTGATCCCTCCACCATCGGCTTCGCCACGGTGCGCGGCGGCGACATCGTCGGCGACCACACGGTGCTCTTCGCCGGCACCGGCGAACGGGTCGAGATCACCCACAAGGCCGCCTCGCGCATGCCTTATGCGCTGGGCAGCCTGAGAGCGGCGCGCTTCCTCAACGGCCGCAGCAACGGGTTGTACGATATGCAGGATGTACTCGGCCTGCGCTGAGTTTGCAGGCCGATCTGTTCCTGAGGTAAAATTCGAAAGTTTTATCCCGAGCGGGATGGGCCACCAGCCTGTCCCGCTTCGCATATCTACAACAATCCGCAGCGTGGCCGGCCAACGATCCGGCGCGCCTGCGCAGGGCCGACAGGAGCGCTAAGTGACTGATTTTCCGAAAGCCATCCTCGCGTTAGCGGATGGCACCATATTTCGCGGAATCGGCATCGGCGCCACGGGCTCCAGCGTCGGCGAGGTGGTGTTCAACACCGCCATGACCGGCTATCAGGAGATCCTGACCGATCCCTCCTATTGCCGCCAGATCGTCACCCTGACCTATCCGCACATCGGCAACACCGGCGTCAACCGCGAGGACGGCGAGGCCGCCAAGGTGCATGCCGCCGGCCTGGTGATCCGCGACCTGCCGCTGCGGGTGTCGAACTTCCGTTCCGAGCAGACCCTCTCCGATTTCCTGAGGGCCGAGAATGTCGTCGCCATCGCCGGCATCGACACCCGCAAGCTGACGCGCATCCTGCGCGAGAAGGGCGCCCAGAGCGGCTGTCTGGCCGCCGGCGAGATTGACGAGGAAAAGTCGGTCGCCGCAGCACGGCGCGTCCCCGGCCTCGCCGGCATGGACCTGGCCAAGGTGGTGAGCACCGAAAGGTCCTATGGCTGGTCCGAGGGCGAATGGGCGCTCGGAAAAGGCTACGTCACGCCGGAGTCCTCGCGCTTCCACGTCGTCGCCTTCGATTACGGCGTCAAGCGCAACATCCTGCGCATGCTGGCTTCCCGCGGCTGCCGCGTCACCGTGCTGCCGGCGCAGGCCAAAGCCGCCGAGGCGCTGGCCTTGAATCCGGACGGCGTGTTCCTGTCCAACGGCCCGGGCGATCCCGAGCCCTGCGACTACGCCATCGCCGCCATCCGCGAGATCCTCGCCCGCGGCATCCCGACCTTCGGCATCTGCCTCGGCCACCAGCTGATGGGCCTGGCTTCCGGCGCGAAGACGGCGAAGATGAAGTTCGGCCACCACGGCGCC
>JADLGU010000017.1 GCA_020849155.1 Rhodocyclaceae bacterium
CGGTCGACGATGTGCTCGACCGCCGTGCGTTCCACCCTCGCTTCCGGCACCAGCTTGACGTCCAGCCCGGCGCTGCGGTAGCGCGCGATGGCGTTGCCGCAGGCGACAAAGGCCAGCATCTCGTGGCGCGCCGCCAGCCGGGCGATGCGTTCGGCGTGGAAGGTGCTCTCCTCGCGCAGCAGGTCCAGGCCGGAGTTGTTCACCACGATCTCGACGCGGGCGCGACCTGCCTTGGCGAGATAGGCCTCGGCGAGGTCCAGCGCCTGCTCCATGCGCTCGGTCTGGGAGTTGTCGAGGTGAATCAGCACACGAGCCGGCTGCGGTGCGAAAAGGCCGCCCTGCGTGGCAAGGGCCTCGCCCCCTTCCTGGCTGGTGCGATGTCCCTGCCAGCCGATGAGCACGCCTGCCGCCAGGGCCAGCCCGGCTGCCAGCGCGCCGCTCCAGAGCGAGCCCCGACGCCTGGCGCGGCGGCGGGCGGGCGGGATGCGTCCGTAGGCGTGATTGACCAGTTCCTTGGTGGCGCGCAGCGCGCACAGGCGCTGGCCCAGCTCGGCATCGGTGGTGGCGGCGGCGAGGATCTCCTCGCTCTCCTGGGCGCCGAGCTGGCTGTCGACGAAGGCGTTGAGCTGCTCGTCGGAAAATTTCCGCTTGTCGTTCATTTCACGCTCCTCAGGCGCGGCGGCTGGGCGGCTGCCTCGAGCAGGCCGCGCAGCGCTTCGCGCGCACGGCACAGCCGGCTCATCACCGTGCCGATCGGAATCGCCAGCACCTCGGCGACTTCCGTATAAGTGAATTCCTCGAGGTCGACCAGGGTGACTACCTGGCGCTGGCCGAGCGGCAGCGTTGCGATGGCGCCGCGCACCCGCCGCGCGGTTTCCTGCGCTTCCGCATGACACTCCGGGCCCGGCTGATCGGCCGGCAGTTCCGTCAGCGCTTCCTCGTCGAGATCGTCGCGGCGTCCCCGCAGATGGTCGATCCAGCAGCGGTGCAGGATCGAGAACAGCCAGCTCGACAGGCGCTCGGCTTCGCGCAGCTGCTCGAGGCGCGCCAGGCCGCGGGCCAGGGTCTCCTGCGCCAGGTCGTCGGCCAGCATGGCGTCATGGCTCCAGGCGAAAGCGACGCGATACAGCCGCTCGCGGCTCGCCTCGATCTTCTCAGCCAGGTCGCGCCGCTCGCGCGTCTGCAGCCATTTCACCATGTGACCTCCGTCATGATTATGACGCAGCCGCTGCGGTTTTTATTCCATGGCGCGCAATGCCCGATTGCCGAAGAGGTTATTGCCGCTGCGGCATCCGGAATATTTTCGGCGACCGCCGCGTCCCATTCAGGCAGCCACAACAAGACGGCGCCGCCGTCCCAATCAACCCAACAGAGGAGTCATCGCGATGCGCAGAACAATCTTCCGGCTCGTTTTGGCGAGCACCCTTCTGGCCCTGGGCCCGCCCATGGCGCTGGCCAACCCCACCAAGCCGGGCGTGGTCGTGCAGGTCAGCGACGACGACCCGAAGACCTGGAACCAGGCGCTCAACGTCGTCAAGAACGTCCAGGCCGAATACGGCAAGGACAAGGTGAACATCGAACTCGTCGTCTTCGGCCATGGCTCGGGCATGCTCAAGTTCGACTCGCCGCTGGGCAATCGTGTCGAAGAGGCCCTTGGCAACGGCGCCCAGGTGCTGATGTGCGAGAACACCATGAAGGGTCAGAGGCTGACCCACGCCGACATGCATCCGAAGATCGGCTATGTGAAGGCCGGGGTCATCGAGATAGTCGAGAGAAGCCGGCAGGGTTGGACCGTGGTGCGACCGTAACGCGCGCCCCGATCAGCCCAGGAGATCGTGCAGCATTTTGGTTCCCATCAGGGCGAGGAAGCCGCCGAAGGCGCGCTTGAGTTTTTTCACCGGCAACCGGTGCGCCGTCCTGGCGCCCAGCGGCGCGATCAGCATCGTCATGATCGCCACGCCGATCAGCCCCGGCAGGAAGACATAGCCGAGCGAGCCGGCCGGCAGGCCGGGCGTGTTCCAGCCGGCGACGAGGTAGCCGACGGTGCCGGCCACGGCGATGGGAAAGCCCAGGGCGGCGGAAGTGCCCACCGCCTGGTGGATGACCACGTTGCAGAACACCATGAAGGGGATCGACATGAACCCCCCGCCGGCCGACACCAGGCTGGAGAGCACGCCGATGAGGCCGCCCGCCGCCAGCATGCCGAAGTTGCCCGGCAACTGCCGGTGCGGCTTCGGCTTGAAGTCGAGCATCATCTGCGCCGAGGCGTAATACACGATGCAGACGAAGACGATGGCCAGCGGCCGCGTCGGGATCAGGCTGGCGAGCGTCGTGCCGGCCAGCGTGCCGGCGACCAGGCCGGGCGCCAGGCCGCGCACGATCTCCCAGCGCACCGCGCCATGCGCATGGTGGGCGCGCATGCTGGAGAGCGAGGTGAACACGATGGTGCCCATCGAGGTGCCGAGCGCGAGATGCATGGTGTGCTCGGGGGCGAAGCCCTGCGCCGTGTACAGCATGAACAGGATCGGCACCAGGGTCAGTCCGCCGCCGACGCCGAACAGGCCGGCGATGAAGCCGGCGAAGGCGCCGAGCAGGGGGTAGCTGAGCCACCAGGGGTCGAAGCTCACTTGATCAGCCGCTCCGTGATGAACGTCCACTCCGCCGGGTCGACCGGGGTGATCGACAGGCGGTTGCCCTTGGCCAGCACGCGCATGCCGGCCAGCGCCTTGTGCCGGCGCAGCTCGGCCAGGCTCACCAGCGGCGTTTTCCTGACAAGCTTGACGTCGACGTTCAGCCAGCGCGGGTTGTCCGGCGTGGATGTCGGGTCGAAGTATTTGTGCTTGCGATCGAACTGGGTGGCGTCGGGATAGGCCAGCTGGCACACCTCGACGATGCCGACGATGCCCGGCTCGGCGCAGTTGGAGTGGTAGAAGAAGCCGCGGTCGCCCAGCCGCATCTGGTCGCGCATGAAGTTGCGCGCCTGGTAGTTGCGCACGCCCCACCAGGCGGTGACCTTGTCGCGGGCGAGGTCGTCGATGCCGTAGGCCTCGGGCTCGCTTTTCATCAGCCAGTAGCGCATGCGCGTCCTGCAAAAACACAAAGCGCGGCGTCGTGCCGCGCTTTGCTTGGGGGATCCCCCGCCTGTGCCGCTAGGCCGGCATCCTGAACCTGAGGTCCAGAGCGGCCGCTTTCCGGTCACCGCAGGTGCATCCGACGATGGGACGCTCACAAAAGTGACGCTGTGGTCCGCGGCCTATGCCAAGTCATTGGTTCAAGGAATGTATGGCCTTGGCGAACACTGCAGGGGAATTCGGGGGCGCCGGATCGGCGGCGCGGGGGCTGCTAGAACAACTGTTCCTGGCTGGCCATCGCTTCGTCGAGCCGCGCCTGCATGGAACCGATTCTACGCCGGAACTCATGCATGTCAAAGCCGCCGGGCAGCTTGATGGAGAGCAGTTCGTGGGCCAGGTTGAGGGCCGTCATGACGGCCAGGCGCTCGCCCGTGGATTTGGTCTTCTCGCCGATTTCGCGCATCTTCTCGTCGACGAAGGCAACGGCGGCTTGCAGGGCTTCGCGCTCTTCCGGCGGGCAGGCGAC
>JADLGU010000018.1 GCA_020849155.1 Rhodocyclaceae bacterium
AAGCTGCACGCCGAGCGTCCCAACGAGCCCCTGATCAAGGAGCGCGCGGCCGAGTAGCGCGTTGTCGCCGGCCCTGCTCCTGCTGCCGGATTTCGCCCTGATCCTGCTCGGCTTCGGCCTGCGCAGGGCGATGCGCTTGGGCGACCACTTCTGGAGCGGCCTGGAGAAGCTGATCTATTTCGTGCTGTTTCCGGCGCTGCTGTTCCACGCCAGCGCCCGTAGCCGCATCGACTTCGCCGCCGCCGCGCCCTTCGCCTTGAGCGGCATCGCGGCGATGGGCGGCGGCATGCTGTTCGGGCTGCTGCTGCGGCCCCTGTTCGACGCCCGGCCGACGAGCGCAGCGGCTCCCCGCGGGATGGTCTTCGCCTCCCGCTTCCAGTGCGCCTTCCGCTTCAATTCCTACATCGGACTGGCGGTGGCCGGCAAGCTGCACGGCGAGGCCGGCATCGCCGCCATGGGCATCCTCATTGGCGCCATGGTGCCGCTGGCCAATCTGGCCTCGGTCTGGATGCTGGCGCGCCACGGCCAGCTGGGCGTGCTGCGCGAGATCGTCCGCAACCCGCTGATCCTCGCCACCCTGGCCGGCCTGCTGTTCAACCTCGGCGGGGCGGCGCTGCCCGAAGTGGCGGGCCAGTTCCTGGTGCGCCTGTCGGAAGCCTCGATCGCCCTCGGTCTGCTGGCGGTGGGAGCGGCCTTGAGGCTGCGCCAGGAATCGGCCGCCCGCCTGGCCTCCATCGGCCTGCTCGGCGTCAAGCTGCTGGCGGTGCCGGCGTTCGCCTGGCTGGCGGCGCGGGCACTGGGACTCGAGGGCGTGTATTTCGACGTGGTGGTGATGTTCGGCGCGCTGCCCACCGCCAGTTCGGCCTACATCCTGGCCATGCGCATGGGCGGGGACGGACCGGGCGTCGCCTGGCTGATCTCGGCGTCGACGCTGGGGGCGATGCTGACGATGCCGCTGTGGCTCGTCGCCCTGGGCGCGGGCTGAGCGGCCCTTACTTCTCTCCGGCCTTGCCGTCGGGCGCGCCCGGTTGGGACGCGGCGCCGGGCTGCTGCATCATGTTCCAGGGCCACAGGGCCGGGTTGGCGAAGGGGTTGGCGTTGGCCTCGGCCGAGCCGGCCGTCTGGCTGATGGCCTGCATGGCGGCCAGGGTGGCGCGCTGCATCTCCAGCCCCTGGATGCTCATCTGCAGCATGTTCAGGTTCATGCGCAGCCAGCCCTCGACCGTTTTCAGCTCGGCGATGCGCTTGTCGAGTTCGCCCACGTCGAGGGTCGGGGTCACCATGCCGGGCACGGCGAAGCCCATGCTGCCCCACATGCCCTTGAGGAATTCGAGGGGATCGGTGTTCGGGCTGTCTGTGGACATGATCGTCTCCGGCTGGGTAATGTGCGGATGTTACGCCAGCAGCGTGGCGTTGAGCAGGCTGCGCAGCTTGGCCGGCATCACCGGCTTGAGCAGCAGATGGCAGCCCAGGGCCTGGGCCTCGCCGGCCAGGAGGGGCGAGGCGCTGCCAGTGATCAGGATCGCCGGCACCTGGCCGCCGAAGCGCGCCCGCACGGCACGAATGGCGTCGGGCCCGGCCGTGCCCTGGCCAAGCTGGTAATCGGCGATGACGAGGTCCGGGGCCCGCGGCAGCTTGTTGGCGGCGACCACCGTGTCGGCCACGCCGGCGCAGGCCACCACCTCGGCGCCCCATCCGCCAAGCAATGCTTGCATGCCCTCACGCACCGACTCCTCGTCGTCGACCACCAGGATCAGGCGGCCGTCGAGGCCAGTGGGCGGCAGAGCCTCCGGCGCCGGGCCGGGCGCCGGCGGCTGGGCGCAGGCGGCGGGCAGCTCGATGGCGAACACCGTGCCATGCTGCTCCCTGGAGCGCATGGCCAGGGGATGCTCCAGCAGTTCGGCCAGGCGCCGGACGATCGACAGCCCGAGGCCGAGGCCCTTGCGACGGTCGCGTTCGACATTGCCTATCTGGTAGAACTCCTCGAACACTTTCTCGTGCTGCTGGATCGGGATCCCGATCCCGGTGTCCCAGACTTCGATGCGCCAGCGCTCTGCGCGCCGGCGCACGCCGACCAGGATGCCGCCGCTCGGCGTATAGCGGATGGCGTTGTTGATCAGGTTGCGCAGCACCCGTTCGAGCAGCAGGGCGTCGCTGCAGACCATGGCGCCGCTGGGGCGGACCCGCAGCTTCAGCCCTTTGAGACGGGCCTCTTCGGTGAAGTCCAGGCGCAGACGTTCGAGCAGCGGGCGCAGCGAGAAGCAATCGTGCTTGGGCCGGATGGCGCCGGCATCGATCTTGGAGATGTCGAGCAGTTCGTTGAACAGCGACTCGAGCGCATCCACCGAGGCGTTGATGCTGTCCACCATGTTGCGCACTTCCGGGTCGCGGGCCTTGTCGGCCAGGGCCGCGGCGAACAGGCCCATGGCGTGCAGCGGCTGGCGCAGGTCGTGGCTGGCGGCGGCGAAGAACTGGGTCTTGGCGCGGCTGGCCATCTCGGCGGTGTTGCGGGCCCGCTCCAGCTCGGCGTTCTGCGTCGCCAGGTGCCGGGCCATGGCCTCGTTCTGGAAGCGCGTGCGCAGCGACTCGGTGAGCAGCTGGTTGTACTTGCGGCCGACGGCGAGGATGCCCAGCAGCACCGAGGTGGTGATGAAGGCCAGCAGCAGGTGCAGGGGTTCGCCCTCCCAGGCGCTGCGCAGGATCAGCGCCCCCAGGGTGGGGATGACGAAGATGTAGAACGAGGGCCGGTGGGCGGCCAGCAGGGGCACCGCCACCGAGGTGATGGCGAAGATCGAGAGGAACAGCACCATCTGGTGCAGGGGCGAGTCGGAGACGAAGAACAGCGCGCCGGCGGCGGCCCATACCGCGCCCGAGATGGCCGCCCCGATCAGCCAGCGGCGCGCCCAGCCCTCGAGGCTGTCGAGCGCGATATTTTCGCGGCGGAAGCGCAGGAACAGCATCAGCCGCCAGGCCTGGTTGGCGCCCATGCAGGCCGCCCAGGCGAGGAGCAGGGCCGGCGGCTGCACCGACCACAGCACGCCGACCAGGAGCGCGACGCCGACCATGGTGCCGGTGACCGAGGTCGCCATCTGCTGATACATCATGCGCACCTTCTCGAGGCGCACCTGGCGCTCGAGGTCGGCGGGCTGGGGAACGGTGATGGATTTCATGAGCGGGCTCCTGCGGCGAAGCGCTCGGGCGGAGCGGCCGTTTCGGTGCACGGGGCGCTCGGCAGGGCCAGGGGGGCGACCCGTCCCCGCTCGAGGTAGGCGCGATGGGGATGCAGCCAGTGCGGCAGCACCCGTCCGGCCGCATCGCTGACCGGCCAGGGATCGAGCACCGCCGCCCGCTGCACGGCCGAGTCGAAATCGACGTCGCTCAGCGGCACCCGTCCGTGCTCCGGCGGAACCAGGTCGCTGCCGGCGATGAAGCTGCGCCCGGCGGCCGGCTTGCCGCCTTCGGAAGCCAGTTCGAAGGCGTCGTAGAGGAGCGGCAGGAGGTGGCCGCGCGGCAGAAATGCGGCGGCGTCGCGGGCCAGCTTGCCCAGGCGCGAGCGGATCGAGAACACCCGGCGCGTCACGCGCCGGTAGGCGGCGACGAACTCCTCGGCGGTGGCGTGCCGCGGCCGGGTCACCAGTGTGTAGCCGTTGAAGTCGCGCAGCAGCGCATCGGGCAGGAAAGCCGCATCCCGCGCCGCCAGGCGAGCGAAATGCGGCGTGCCCGGGAACGGCGTCTCGAAGGAGATGTAGGTCGGCACGTACAGCCCCGCCTCGGCCAGGCGCTCGGGGATGCTCTCGATGTAGGCGAGGTCGTCCATGAGCGGGCTGAGCATCAGGCCGGCCATGACGATGATGCCGTGCCGCTGGGCGCGGGCGATGGCGCCGCGCACCTCGCCCAGCAGGTTCTGCCGCTTGCACATGTCCTCGATGGCGACCGGATTGAAGCTCTCCAGGCCGACGAACAGGCCGCGGCAGCCGGCCCGCGCCAGGCGGGCCAGCATCCGATCGTCGCGCAGCACGTTGAAGGTGGCGCAGACACCCCAGTAGATCCCCAGCGGCCGCAGCGCCGCGCAGAGTTGCCGCAGGCTGGTGAAATCGCCGCCGAGATTGTTGTCGTAGAAGGCGGCGATATGGCGCTTGTGCCAAAAAGTCGGTCTGCCGAGGACGGCGCGGGCGGCGCGGATGTCGCGCACCACGTCGGCGGCCGGGCGGGCGTGGAAGCGGGTGCCCTGACCGGTGAGGGAGCAGAAGTCGCAGACGAAGGGACAGCCGCGGCTGGCCTCCACGGCGATCGGCAGGATCTGCTGGCGGGCGGCAAGATCGTAGCGCGGCGCCGGCGTCGTCGCCGGATCGTAGGCGCGGGCGAGATACAGCGGTTGCAGCCGGTTGCGGCGGAAGTCGGCGCAGATGGCCGGCACCGTGGTCTCGGGATCGCCGATCGCCACGGCGTCGAACCATGGCGCGCAGAGGCGGGGATAGGCGCTGGCGAAGGTGCCGCCCAGCACCGTCCGGGCGCCGCGCCGGCGCCAGTAGTGGGAAATCTGCCGGGCGCGGTCGAAATCGGAGTGCAGGCAGGAGAGGAACAGCAGGTCGTAGTCGCGATCCCAGTTCGGCTCGTCCCAGGCGTCATTGACCAGATCGATCTCGGCGTCCGGCGGCAGCAGGGCCGCGATCAGCGGCCCGACCTGGGGCTGCAGCACGCCACGGTGATGCGCGCCGCGGCGGTGGTAGTCCGTGTAGACCGAGATGACGCCGATCCTCATGCCGTTCCCAGTGGTTGCGATCGGCATATCCGGTCGCCGCCCGGCAGGATACCACTTGCTGCAAGGCCGCCCAAGCGGCCGGTGCGCCCGGGCTGGCGGCGTGTTGGCGGCGCGGTTGCGATCCCGTATGATTCGCCCCGGGGTAGAACAAGCGGCTCGGTCGCTCAGGGAGGCATGTGCTCAGGCTGCTGGTAATCGACGATCATGCGATGGTCCGCGAAGGCTTGCAGCAGATCCTGCGCAAGCTCGGGCCCAACGTCGTCCAGTACGAGGCGCAGGACGCCGAGAGCGCCCTGCTGCTGCTGGAGACGGAGAAGGAGTTCGACCTCGTCCTGCTCGACATCATGCTGCCCGGCACCAACGGGCTGTCCCTGCTCGGCATCCTGCGCAAGCGCTTTCCCGCCGTGCCGGTGGTGATCCTTTCGGCGCTCGACGACATCGACACGGTGAACCGCGCCATGCGGCTGGGCGCCGCCGGCTACGTGACCAAGTCCGGCAGCGGCGAGACGCTGCTGGAAGCCCTCAAGCGGGTGCTCGAGGGCGAGATCTTCCTGCCACCGCACCTGCACGACAAGCTGTCTGTGACCCTGAGCAGTGGAGTGGGCCGTGGCCGTTCGCTGTACGACCGCTACGGCCTGACCGAGGGGCAGATGCGGGTGGCGGAAATGATCCGGGAAGGCAAGTCGAACCGCGACATCGCCGAAATGCTCGGCCTGACCGAAGGCACGGTCAAGGTCCATGTCTCGAAGATCCTGCGCAAGCTCGGCGTCACCAGCCGGGCCGAAGCGATCGCCCTGTTCCAGCGCCACCGCGGCCGGATCTAGCTTGTCCGGCGCTCAATGCCGGACCGGGCTGGCCGGTTCGAGTCCTTCGTGGCCGGCGGCCGGGGCTTCGGCCGCGGTCTGCGGCGCGACGGAAAGCTCGCTGTCGTCCTCTTCCTCGAGGGGCGCTGCGCAGGAAATTTCCAGCAATTCCATCACCTGGTAGGCCAGCGCGCGGCAGGCGTTGCCCAGCGGCGTCGGCAGCTTGGCCGGGATATTCCTCTGCAGCAGCAGCTTGCTGGCCGACTGCGCGCTCACCGGCCGCAGGAGGCGATCAGCGTAGTTACCCAACTGGTCGTGGATCGTCTTCTCCGCCGTTTCCTGCTGCCAGGGGTTGGTCGGCCACTGCGAGGGGATGGCCCAGGCGCGCGGGAAGGCCTCAAGATCCTTCACCACCGTGCGGAGGTCCTCGTGCGAATCGCGGAAGGGCAGCAGCACCAGGCTGGCCAGGCCGTAGAGCTTGCGGTCCATCTCGCTGCGGTTGCCGCCGCCGTCGATCACCCCCATCCAGCCCGGGAGCGTCCGGATCTTGTCGACCACCTTGCCCAGCGCCTCGCGCGTGCGCGCGTCGGCGACCAGGTAGCGGCGGCCGTCCGGATCGAGCGGCTCGCGGTGGGTGTCGGTGAGCACGCAGACCGAGCGCTGGCCGAGCAGGCCCAGGCCCTGGCACAGCATGTGCGAGAGTGTGGTCTTGCCGGTGCCGCCCTTGTTGCCGATGATGCAGATGATTTCAGCCATGCTTTGCTCCTCTTGCCCGGATTATTCCAGACAGGACGGATTTTCAATATGGCGAATTGAAGGGGAAATTGCCAGCAATTTCACTCCATGCGATAGCAGTACAGCCGCGTGCCGCGCCGGTCGGGGACATCGACCACCCACTTTGGCGCGCCATCCGGCAGCGGGAAGCTGTTGCTGATGAGCAGCGCTCCGGGCCGCAGTTCGGCGCGGGCCTTGTCGCCCAGGCGCGCCATCACCGCGGGCGACAGGAAGGCGTAGACGACATCCTGTTCGGCGAGCGGCTGGCGCCAGAGGTCGGCGCGCTGCACGGCGAGGTTGGCCAGTCCGCGCGCATTGAAGCGGGCCACCAGGTAGGGCAGGGGAGCGTGCTCGACGCCGGTGAAGCGCGCCTCCGGCCGCGCCTGCGCCAGCTGGCGCAGCAGGCCGCCGGTGCCGGCGCCCAGATCGATGACCCGCAGCCCCGGCGTGTCCGGCAGCAGACCGAGCACCGCCTGCGCCGTGGCGTGGTTGCTGAGGAACAGCGGCACCTCGCCGCGGAAGGTGGTCCAGAAGACAAAAGTCAGTCCCGCCAGCACGGCGAGATACAGGCTGGGCGGCAGGTCCAGCCGCAAGGCCAGGACCAGCGCCGGCGAGAACAGCAGGTGGATGGCGATCCACCAGCGTTCCGACTTGAGCAGGATGCCGATGCCCGCGGCGAGGATGCCCTGGACAGCCGCCAGGGGCAGCGACGGCGCGGGCGGCCTGCCCAGCGCGACGCTCCCCGCGGCGACCAATAGCCAGGCCAGCAGCTGAGCGGCAAGCGCCTTGAGTGCCGCCACGTCTCGTCTCAGGCCGCCTTTGCGGCAGGCGCCGCAACGCCGTTCAGTTCGGCCAACAGCGCTTTGCGTTTCTCCCGCGCAGCCTCGACCGAGCGCAGCTTGATGAGGCCGAAGCCGCGGATCTGCCCGGGCAGGCCGGCCAGCGCGACGACGGCATCGAGATCCGTGGCGGCGAGCCTGGAAAGCGCTGAAGCGATGTCCCGCTCGTACTCAACGATCAGTTCCCGCTCCAGGCGGCGCTCCGCCGTCCGGCCGAAGACGTCGAGCGCGCCGCCGCGCAGGAACTTCAGTTTCGCCAGCAGCCGGAAGACCGTCAGCATCCACGGCCCGTAGGCGCGCTTGCGCGGCCGGCCGGTGATGGGATCGGCCTTCGCCAGCAGCGGCGGCGCCAGGTGGAAGTTGAGCGCGTAGTCGCCCTCGAAGGTGGCGGCGATCCGGGCGTGGAAGGCCGGGTCGGCGTGCAGTCGCGCCACCTCGTACTCGTCCTTCACCGCCAGCAGCTTGAAGTAGTTCCGCGCCACCGTCTCGGCGAGGCGCGTCGAGCCGAGCGGCGCCTCGGCCGCGCGCACCTTGTCGACCAGGGCCCGGTAGCGCGCGGCGTAGGCGGCGTCCTGGTAGTCGGTAAGGTAGTTTGCGCGGCGGGCGACGAGATCGTCCAGCGTCGGCGTGCGCGGCAGTTCGACCACCGCGGCCGGGCGGGCGAAGCGCTCCACCGCGGCGCGGTCGTGGGCCAGGCGCCGGCCCCAGAGGAAGGCCTTCAGGTTGGCGTCCACCGCCACGCCGTTGAGCGCGATGGCCTTGTGCATGGAGGCGAGGGATACCGGCACCAGGCCGCGTTGCCAGGCATGGCCGAGCAGGAACAGGTTGCCGTAGATGGCGTCGCCCATCAGCACGCTGGCCAGGCCGTTGGCGTCGATGAACTCGGCGCGGCCCTCGCCGGCGGCCTCCAGGATGGTCTGCTGCATCTTCTCCAGCGGGAACTGCCAGTCCGGGTTGCGGATGAACTCGGCGGTCGGCGTCTCCGTGCAATTCACCACGGCGCGGGTGAGGCCGGCTTTCATCTTGGCCAGCGCCTCGGTGTTGGCGGAGACGACGATGTCGCCGCCGATCAGGGCGTTGGCCTCGCCGGCGGCCACGCGCACGGCGTGGATATCCTCCGGCCGCTCGGCGATGCGCACGTGCGAGAAGACGGCGCCGAACTTCTGCGCGAGGCCCGTCATGTCGAGCGCGGTGACGCCCTTGCCGTCGAGGTGCGCGGCCATGCCGATCAGCGCGCCGAGGGTGATGACGCCGGTGCCGCCGACGCCGGTGACGAGGATGCCCCACGGCTCCTTCGTCTCGGCAATGCGTGGCTCGGGCAGGGCGGCGAAGCCGCTCTCGTCGACCGCAATGACCTTGCCTTTCTTAAGGCGGCCGCCCTCGACGGTGACGAAACTGGGGCAGAAGCCCTTCAGGCAGGTGT
>JADLGU010000449.1 GCA_020849155.1 Rhodocyclaceae bacterium
CGCGCTTCGAGTTCCGCTGGGACGACCAGTTCAACCTCGGCCTCGACCCGGACAAGGCGCGCGAGTTCCACGACGAGACGCTGCCGCAGGAAGGCGCCAAGCTCGCCCACTTCTGCTCGATGTGCGGCCCGCACTTCTGCTCGATGAAGATCACCCAGGACGTGCGCGACTTCGCCGCCGCGCAGGGAATCGCCGAGGAGGAGGCCTTGAAGAAAGGCATGGAGCAGAAGGCGGTGGAGTTCGTCCAGGCCGGCGCCGAGGTCTACCGCAAGACATGAGGCGCTGGCTCCTGTTGCTCCTGGGCGTTCTGGCCCTGCAGGCGATGGCCCAGGGCGGGCTCTACAAGTGGGTCGACGAAAAAGGCGTCGTGCACTACTCGGACAAGCCGCCGGCCGGGAAAGCGGGAGAAAAGCTCAAGGCGAAATCGCAGCCGCCCCTCGACGCGGCTTCGTCGCCGCAGCGCAGCCGCAGCTGGCAGGAACAGCTGCAGGACTCGAACGAGCGTCGCTTCCAGGAGGAAAAGCAGCAGAAGGAAGCGCAGCAGACAGCCCGGGAAGCCGAGGAAAAGTGCCAGCGCGCGCGCTACGCCCTGGATTCCCTGAAGCAGGAGCGCCCGCTCTATCGCGTCGGCAAGGAAGGCGATCGCAGCTACCTGGAAGACGAGGAGCGCCGCCGCCTCATCGCCGGCTGGCAGCAGCAGGCCGACGCCAACTGCCGTTAGTTGTCCGGCGGTATTCCCTTACCACCCCGCCCGTTCCCGCACCTGCAAGAATGACCGGCACGTCTCCACCGGAGGCGCCCCGACCATTCACAGGAGGCAGGACATGTCAGGCAAAAAAATACTCATGCTCGTCGGCGACTTCGGCGAGGACTACGAAATCATGGTGCCTTTCCAGGCGCTGCAGGCGGTCGGTCACGCAGTGCACGCCGCCTGCCCCGGCAAGAAGTCGGGCGAGGCCATCGCCACCGCCATCCACGACTTCGAGGGCCAGCAGACCTACTCCGAGAAGCGCGGCCACAACTTCAGTCTCAACGCAACCTTCGACGAGGTGCGGCCTGCCGAATACGATGCGCTGGTCATCCCCGGCGGACGCGCACCGGAATACCTGCGCCTGAATCCGACAGTGCTCGACCTTGTGCGCCACTTCTTCGACACGAAGAAGCCGGTGGCGGCGATCTGCCATGGCGCGCAGGTGCTGGCCGCGGCAGGCGTATTGAAGGGCCGCAAATGTTCGGCCTATCCGGCCTGTCGTGCCGAAGTGGAACTCGCCGGCGGCAGCTACGCCGACATCGCCATCACCGCGGCTGCCACCGACGGCAACCTGGTGACAGCGCCGGCCTGGCCGGCCCATCCGGACTGGATCGCGCAGTTCCTGCAGCTGCTCGGCACGCGCATCGCGCACTGAACGTGCTAGATTGACCGGCGAGGGTGTTTCGCCCTCACCCAATCAGAGGAGGGTGAGCAATGTGCCGCATCTTCATCAGCGCCGACCCGGAGCTTTACCGCAGCCGTTCCCGCTCGCTGCGCCTGCATGGCGTGGCGACCAGCCTCCGTCTGGAGAATCATTTCTGGCAGGTGCTGGAGGAGATCGGCGCGCGCGACGGCATGAGCGTCACGCAACTCATCACCCGGCTCTATGACGAACTCGCCGAAGCGGGGGGCGACATCGCCAACTTCACGTCATTCCTGCGCGTCTGCTGCGGGCGATACCTGGCATTGCAGTTATCCGGCCGCATTCCGGTGGATCTCGACGTGCCGATCCGCTCGCTCGATACGAATTACGTGCTGGCAGGCGAACGGCATACGACTCGCGGCTTGGTGCAAAGCACGGCGGGCTAAAAGACAATCACCTGCCGCACCGCCTCCCCCGCCGCCAGGCGGTCGAAGCCTTCATTGATGTCGTCGAGCGCAATCCGCGAAGTGATCAGCTTGTCCACCGGCAGCTTGCCGGCGTGGTAGAGCGCGATGTAGTGCGGGATGTCGCGCGCCGGCACCGCCGAACCGAGGTAGCTGCCCTTCAGCGTGCGTTCCTCCGCCACCAGGTTCACCGCCTGCAGGTTGAAGCGATGGTCGGGATGCGGCAGGCTGCAGGTCACCGTGGTGCCGCCGCGGCGCGTGATCTTGTAGGCCATCTCCAGCGCGTCCACCGAGCTCGCCGCCTCGATGGCGTATTCGACGCCGCCGCCGGTGGCCGCCTTCACCTGCGCCACCAGGTCCGGATCGGCGGCGTTGAAGGCGTGCGTGGCGCCGAGCGCGTAGGCGCGCTCGAGCTTGTCGTCGAGGCGGTCGATGGCGACGATCTGGCGCGCGCCGGCGGCATGCGCGCCGAGCAGCGCGGCCAGTCCGACGCCGCCCAGTCCGACGATGGCCACCGTGGCGC
>JADLGU010000019.1 GCA_020849155.1 Rhodocyclaceae bacterium
CGACCATAGCGAGTCGGAACCACCCCTTCCCATCCCGAACAGGACCGTGAAACGACTCCGCGCCAATGATAGTGCGCACTACGCGTGCGAAAGTAGGTCATCGTCAGACTAATTACAACGAAAGCCCGGCTTCAATCGAAGCCGGGCTTTTTTATTGCCACAGGGCTTCGGGTATCATCGCCTTAACCTAAACATTTTTGTTTGCATGGACTGGCTGGCCACCACCCGCGAAGCGTTTGCCTTGCTGCTTTCCGGAGACGCAGAGCTCTGGCAGATCATCTTCATTTCGCTGCGGGTGTCGCTGCTGGCGATGCTGATTGCCACGCCGGTGTCGATCGGGCTGGGTTACTTCCTTGCCACGTCCTCCTTCCCGGGGCGGCGGGCCTTGATCGTGACCATCCAGGGGTTGCTTGCCTCGCCGACGGTGGTGGTGGGGCTGATTCTGTATCTGCTGCTGTCCCGGCAGGGGGTTTTCGGCTCGCTGAAATTGCTGTTCACCCAGGAAGCCATGATCATCGGACAGGTGCTGATTGCCTTGCCGGTCTTGATCGCCTTCACGCTCTCGGCGGTCCAGGGGGCCGATCCGCGCGTCAGGGAAACGGCCTTCAGCCTGGGCGCCTCCCGCTACCGTACGGCGTGGACCACGCTGCTGGAAGTCCGCTTCGGGGTCATGGCGGCGGTCTTCAACGCCTTCGGGCGAATCGTCTCGGAGATCGGCTGTTCGCTCATGGTCGGCGGGAATATCGCCGGAGTGACGCGCAACATCCCGACGGCCATTGCGCTGGAGACCAGCAAGGGTGAGTTCGCGCAGGGCATTGCGCTGGGGTTCGTGCTGCTGCTGGTCGCCCTGAGCGTGAATATCGCCCTGGCCTTCACGCAGGGCGAGGGCGGCACGAAATGAGCGCTCCCCTGCTGAATCTGTGCGGCGTCCGCAAGTCCTTCGGCTCGCGCCAGGTGTTAGCGGTTGATCGTCTGGAACTGGCCGTCGGCGAGAGCTATGTGCTGACCGGGGAAAACGGCTCGGGCAAATCGACGCTGCTGCGCGTCCTGGCCGGCCTGGAAAAGGCGGCGGTCGATGGCTGCACGTTCGATGGCCGACCCGTCGACTTGGCCAATTACCCGGAGTGGCTGCGCGGAGCGGTGATCTACGTCCATCAGCATCCTTATCTTTTCCGCGGCAGCATTCGGGACAACGTGGCCTATGGGCTCAAGGCACGAAGCGTTTCGGCGGACAAGCGTGAAGCGCTGATCCGCGAAGCCATCGCCTGGGCCGGCGTGGACGCCCTGCTGGACGTGCCGGCGCAACGGCTTTCGGGGGGGGAGAAGCAGAGGGTGGCGCTGGCGCGCGCGCGCGCGCTGAGCCCGCGCCTTTTTCTGCTGGACGAGCCGACGGCCAACCTCGACGAGGCGGCGAGACAACTGACGCTGCGCCTGATCCGGGACCTCTGCCAGGCCAGCAGCACCGTGGTGCTGGCCTGCCACGACCGCGAAATCATCGAATTGCCCCATATGCATCGCCTGCACATGAGCAGGGGAGCCATCGAAATAGGCAATCCGCTGGCGGTCTCAGCATGAGCAAGGCCTGGTTCATGGCCGGCGGGCTTATCCTGGCCGCCGCAGCCCGCGCCGACGTGTTCGTCCGCGACGATATCCTGACCGATCCCGAGCCGGCGCAGATGAGCGTGTGCCATGGCAACGGCTGCCTGGCTCTCTCGACGGTGGAGCTGACGCCCATGCAATGGCAACAGTTGGTCGCGTTGTTTCATCCCCTGCCGGGCAGCGCCGCTGCGGAGAGGGAAACGCTGCGTCACGCAATCGGGACGATGGAGCGTTTCGTCGGCGCGTTGACCGGCACCTGGCAGGACAAGGGCGGCACCTTCAACGGTGGTGGCGGACAGATGGACTGCATCGACGAGTCGATCAATACCTCCCTCTACCTGACTCTGCTCCAGAAGTACGGCTTGATGCGCCATCACCGCGTGGCGGATCGAGCCACGCGGGGCTGGTTCATCGGAGGCTGGCCCCATACCACGGCCGTCATCGAGGAGACGACAACTGCCTCGGGCATCAACGGCCGGCGGCTTTGGGCGGTGGATTCGTGGTTTCTCGACAACGGCGAGCCGCCGTTCATATTGCCGATCGAGCTATGGAAGAGCGGCTGGGATCCTGAGCGGCCACAGCGACCGACCCAACAGGGGACAATCCGGTAAAATGCGCCACCGATTGATCTGCGACGCCGCGGGATGAAAACGACTTTTCTGGATTTCGAGCAGCCGATCGCCGAACTCGAGGCCAAGATCGAGGAGTTGCGCTATGTGCAGGACGATTCGGCGGTCGATATTTCCGAGGAAATCCGGCGGCTGGAGACCAAGAGCCAGGCGCTGACCAAGGACATCTACGCCAAGCTCAGCCCCTGGCAGATCGCCCAGGTGGCACGTCATCCGCAACGGCCCTACACCCTCGATTACATCCAGCACATCTTCACAGATTTCGAGGAGTTGCATGGCGACCGGGCCTTCGCCGACGACCACGCCATCGTCGGCGGGCTGGCCCGCTTCAACGGCCAGTCTGTGATGGTCATCGGCCACCAGAAGGGCCGCGATACCAAGGAGAAGATCCACCGCAATTTCGGCATGCCGCGGCCGGAGGGCTACCGCAAGGCGCTGCGGCTGATGCGGCTGGCGGAGAAGTTCGGCATTCCGGTGCTGACCTTCGTCGACACGCCGGGGGCCTACCCCGGCATCGATGCCGAGGAGCGTGGCCAGTCGGAAGCGATCGGCCGCAACCTGTATGCCATGGCGGAACTCAAGGTGCCGCTGATTTGCACCGTGATCGGCGAGGGCGGCTCGGGCGGCGCTCTGGCGATCGCCGTCGGCGACGCGGTGATGATGCTGCAGTACGCGACCTATTCGGTGATTTCGCCGGAAGGCTGCGCCTCGATCCTCTGGAAGAGCGCGGACAGGGCGCCCGACGCTGCCGAGACGATGGGCATTACCGCCAGCCGGCTGAAGACGCTCGGCCTGGTGGACCGGATCGTCAATGAGCCCCTGGGAGGCGCTCATCGCGATCACCGCGCCATGGCCCAGGCGCTCAAGAAGGCGCTGCAGGATGCGCTCCGGCAGTTGGCCGGACTGTCCCCGGCGGAGCTCGTCGAGCAGCGTTTCGAACGCGTGCTCGGTTATGGCAAGTTCAAGGAACAACAACCCGCCCGCTGATCTGCCGTCGCGGGTCGCCCGCCGCCTGGCGCCGCATGTCCGGCGCGGCGACCGGCTTGCCGTCGGGCTCTCCGGCGGCGTCGACTCGGTGGTGCTGCTGCATCTCCTGCGGGAGCTCTCGCCGCGCCAAGGCTTTGCCCTGTCGGCCTGGCATATTCATCATGGCCTGAGCGCCCAGGCCGACCAATGGCAGATTTTCTGCGAGCGCCTGTGCGCGACGCTGGAGGTGCCGCTTCAGGTTAGACGGGTGCAGGTCGAGTTGGGTCAGGGCTGCGGCCTCGAGGCGGCGGCGCGCCAGGCGCGCTACGCGGTCTTCGCGGATATCGATGCCGAATGGCTGGCGCTGGCCCATCAGCGCGACGATCGGATCGAAACCATGCTGTTCAACCTGCTGCGCGGCAGCGGCCCGAACGGTGCGGCCGGCATGCCGGCCTGGCGGCCTGTCGCGCCAGGCAGCCGCCTGCGGCTCATCCGCCCGTTGCTGGATGAGTCGCGGGAGGAGCTTGCCCGTCATGCCGCCCGGCAGGGCCTCGAATGGATAGTCGACGACAGCAACGCCGACCTTCGCCATGCCCGCAATTACCTGCGCCTGGAAGTTCTTCCTCTGCTGCGGAAACGGTTTCCCGGCTGCGATGAGACCCTGGCGCGGGCCGCGGTACATTTCTCCGAAACCGATAGGCTTCTGGAACAGTTGGCCGCCATCGATGCCGAGACAGCCTGCAAAGGCGGGCGCATCGCAGTCGCCGAACTGGCCCGGCTGGGAGAAGCCAGAGCCGGCAATCTGCTCAGGCATGTGATGAAGCAGGCCGGCTTGCCGATGCCGGACCGGGCCCGGTTGCAGGAGGCCGTGCGCCAGTTGTGCCATGCCGCGCCGGATCGCCAGGTGGCCATCGATCTCGGGGAGCGGGTCTTGCGCCGGCATCGTGGCGAGGCCTGGCTGATCGGCAAGATCCCGCCTGCCCCGGAACGGGAATGGCGGGGGGAGACGGTTCTGCCTTGGGGCGATGGATTTGTCGGCTTTGCTCAAAGCCAGGGACAGGGCATCCGCCTGGACCGGCTGGCCGGCCAGCGCCTGGTCCTGCGCCGGCGGCGGGGCGGCGAGCGGATCCAGCCCGATCCGCGGCGGCCGCGACGGGAACTGGGCAAGTTCCTGCAGGAAGCCGGGATGCCGCCCTGGGAACGGGAGACCCTGCCGCTGCTGTGCTGCGGAGATGAAATGGTCTGGGCGCCCGGCATCGGCATCGATTGCGCCTGGCGCTGCGAGGAGGGCGAGGCCGGCCTGCTGCCCGACTGGCAGCCGCGGAATAAAAGTCGGTCTCCCTGATACGGCGTCAGCGGTTGCCGGAGAGCAGCTGTGCCAGTTCCACCGCCGATCTGACGCCCATCTTCTCGAAAATCCGCGCCCGGTGCACTTCCACGGTGCGCA
>JADLGU010000020.1 GCA_020849155.1 Rhodocyclaceae bacterium
CGACCATAGCGAGTCGGAACCACCCCTTCCCATCCCGAACAGGACCGTGAAACGACTCCGCGCCAATGATAGTGCGCACTACGCGTGCGAAAGTAGGTCATCGTCAGACTAATTACAACGAAAGCCCCCGCGGGCGATGCCTGCGGGGGCTTTTGCTTTGTGCCATGGTAGGCTTCCATCTTTGTTCTGCCTCAGGAGTCGCCCATGAAATTCAAGGCAGCCGTTCTCAGGAGATCCGGCCTGCCGCGTCCCTATGCGGAGAGTCGACCGCTCGCCATCGAGACGATCGAGATCCCGCCGCCCGCCGAAGGAGAGGTTGTCGTCGCCATCAAGGCGGCGAGTTTGTGCCATTCCGATCTTTCCGTGGTGAATGGCGACCGCGCCTGGCCGATGCCGATCGTGCCGGGGCACGAGGCAGCCGGCATCGTGGAAGAGGTCGGCTCCGGCGTGCACTCGGTCAAGCCGGGCGAGCACGTGGCGCTGATTTTTCTGACTCAGTGCGGTGAGTGCGAACACTGCATCGAGGGCCGCCCGTCGTTGTGCGCACGCGGCACCCAGGCCAACCGCGAAGGGCGCCTGCTCACCGGCGGGCCGCGACTGCGGCTGGGCGACAAGACGGTGCATCACCATATGGGACTGTCGGCTTTCGCCGAATATGCGCTGGTGTCGGAAAAATCCCTGGTGAAGATTCCCGAAGATCTGCCTTTCGTCGAAGCCAGCCTGTTCGGCTGCGCGGTGATGTGCGGGGCCGGCACCGCGCTCTACTCGGCCGGCATCCGGCCGGGTCAGTCCGTGGCGGTGTTCGGGTTGGGCGGCGTAGGCCTGGCGGCGGTCCTGGGTGCGGTGAAGGCCGGCGCGGGCCGCATCATTGCCATCGACCCAAGCGAAGCCAAGCTGGCGCTAGCCCGCTCGATCGGCGCCACTGATTGCGTCCATGCCGACAGCGTCCGTCCGGCCGAAGCGATCCGGGAACTGACCCGGGGCGGAGTAGACCATGCCATCGATGCCAGCTCGTCCGTGGAAGGTTTCAGCCAGGCTTTCGAGGCGACGCGCCGCGGCGGGTCAACTGTCACGACCAGCCTGACGCCCCCTTCGCAGACATTCAGTTTCCCGGTCGCGCGCATCGTCGCCGAGGCGAGAACCATCAAGGGCAGCTATATCGGCACTTGCGTGCCAGGGCGGGACATTCCGGCCTTTATCCAGCTCTATCGGCAGGGACGGATGCCGGTGGACAAGCTGGTCACGCGCTCCCTGAAACTCGACCAGATCAACGAGGCCTTCGATGCCCTCTCGGAGGCCAAGGTGGTGCGCCAGGTGGTCGTTTTCTAGTCGTCTTCCTCGGTTCTAAGATCGGGAATGTGGTTGAAGGCTATGCGCATCGGGGCGGCTTGCAATGCGCCATGTGCGCCGCCGAAATACAGCGCATTCCTGCCGTAGCGCAGGTTGACGGAGTCGATCACGGCGTTGAGCTGGTCGTGCGATCTGTGCTCGTCGAACAGCGAGCGGACCCGCTGGCCTGCCTCGGCTAGCCGCGAAAGCACGATGGCCACTGCCTGCGGCCGGGGCAGTCGCTGCCCGGCAAAGTCCCGCCACAGGCGGTCCAGCGCGTCGAGGAGAACCAGTGTATCGCTGGTCGAATCGAACCGCGCCTGCCTTTCCCAGTCCTCGTAGTCGTGGAACTTGACTTTGACCTGCAGGGAACCGGCGATGCAACCGTAGCTGCGCAGCCGCATGGCGGCTTTCTGCAGCAGTCGATGCAGCACCGAATAGGCCGCCTCGGGCGTTCGCAACTCGGGCGGCAGCACGTGGGAATGGCTGACGCTGCTGCGCTGCGTGACCGGACCAGGCAATTCCTCACCGCGCAGGCGGGCAAAGACGCGTTCCCCTTCGATGCCGCCCCAGGCCGCGCGCAACCCGCTCTTGCTGGTGGCGCACAGTTCCTGCACGGTGCGGATGCCATGGCGGCGCAGGCGCTGCTCCATGGCCCGGCCGATGCCGCACAGATCCCGCAAGGCCAGGCCGTAAAGGCAGGCTGGCAGATCGGCATCCTCGATGGCGATAAGGCCATCCGGTTTCTTCATGTCGGAGGCGACCTTGGCGAGAAAGGTGTTGGGGGCGATGCCGATGGAACAACGCAGCTCGCTACCCACCCGTGAGGCGATGCTGCGCTTGATCTGGTGCCCGAGGGACACCGCATTGTCGTGTCGCTGGTCCCTGCCGCCGAGACGGCAGGCCATTTCGTCGATCGACAGCACCCGCTCGACATGCAGGCAGGACTCCACCGCCTCCACCAGGCGGTGATGCATTTCGACATAAACGCTGGGCCGGGCCTGAACGAATTGGATTTCCGGGCTTAGCCTGCGCGCCTCGGCGACCAGGGTGCCGGTCTTGATGCCCAGCCGCTTGGCCTCGTAGCTGGCAGCGATGCAGCAGGTCGTTTCGGCCAACACTGGCAGAACCGCGACAGGCCGGCCGCGTAGTTCCGGCACCAATTGCTGCTCGACCGAGGCGAAATAGGAATTGAAGTCGACGTACAGGGCGCGTAGCGGCATGGCAACGGCAGTCTCGAAGCGGCCGCCTATTTGCCGGACCGGGCCACCAGCAGTCCGAGCACGATTCCGGACAGCGCGGCCGGTGCCGTCACGATCAGCGCCGATTGCCATTGTCCGCTGGCGGCCACTACGCCGGCGATCAGGGGGATGCCGGCGAACTGGCCGAGGTTGGAGCCCTGGACATATAGCCCCTGGAGCGTTCCGATCTGTTGCGGGTTCGCGGCCAGCACCACGGAAGAGGACAGCACGGCGACCGGGATGACGCCGCCCACGCCGGTCAGCACAAGGCAGCAGAGGTAGCGCAGGCCGTCCGGTGCATCGGGGTGAAATATTCCCAGCCCGGCCAGCCCCATGACCAGAGAGACGCCGGCGATCAGCCGGCCGCGGTTGACATGGCGATGCAGCAAGGCGGCGCCCGCCAGGTTGCCAGGCACGTTGACGGCGATCACCAGCGCGCTGAGAAGGGCGATGAGCGCATCGGGCATGTCCCGCTGCTCCTGCAGGAAGGTAGGCAGCCAGATCACCACGGCAAAAAACTGCAGGGCGTAGGCGGCAAAGGCCAGCGTGAGCAGCCAGGGAACCGGTTGCAGCAGGGCGCCGCGGACCTCCGCCAGACCTTGATGCCGACCGGCCGCCGCGCTGACGAAGTGACGGCGCTGCAGGATCAGCGTCAGGAAAGCGGCCAGCACCAGCACCAGCACCAGCCACCAGAGCCCGCGCCAGCCGCCGCGTTCGAGAAACAGCGGTGCCAGCAGCACGCACAGGCTGGCGCCGGCCGGCATGTAGCAACTCCAGATGCCGAGGGTGAGACGGATGTGCGCCGGTGCGCTGGCCGCGGAGACCAGGGCGGGGGCCGATACCGCCACGGCCAGGAACCCGACCCCTTCGACGATGCGGGAGATCAGCAACTGGTTTTCGGAAGTGCCGGTCAGGCCCATGAGCCCGCCGACCGTGCTGGCCGCGAGGCCGGACAGGCAGAAGCGCAGCGCGCCCAGCCGATCGGCCACGATCCCGATCGCCGCACCGGAAACCATGGCGAGGGTGCTGAAGGCGGCCGCCAGCCAGCCGGCGGCTGTCAGCGACAGACCGAACTCGCC
>JADLGU010000021.1 GCA_020849155.1 Rhodocyclaceae bacterium
AAATCGGTCTGGGAGCCGATCCTGCCGGTGCCGGAGGGCACGCCGGCGGCGCGCATCTCCCATTCGAACCGCGGCGAGCCGCTGCAGACTTTTGTCTATAACGACCAGGCCGGCGCGCTGCTCGGCTATGCCTGCCGCTTCATCAGCTCGACGGGCGAAGCGGTGCATCTGCCGCTGACCTGGTGCCAGGATCAGGAGGGGGTGCGCGGCTGGCGCTGGATCCAGTTCCCGCGCTTGCGGCCGGTCTATGGGCTGGACGAGCTGGATTTTTCCGGTGAGCCGAACGACATCCTGGTGTGCTTCGACGAGCATGCCGCCTGGCACGCGCGCAAGCTGGTGCCGTGGCTGAAGGCGGTGTCATGGCCCGGCGGAGCCCGCAACATCGAAGAGGTGGATTGGTCGCTCTTGCGCGGCAGCAGGGTGTGGGTCTGGCCGACGCTGCACCGTGCACGCGCGAAGCAGCGGCGCGACGTGGAAGAGGGCGCCGGCCAGGTGTTGCCGCGCGATCGCCAGCCGGGCTGGCAGGCGGCGCTGAAGCTGGAGCGGGTGCTGACTGGCTACGGCTGCTCGGTCTTCGCGATCGTCGATCCCTGGGGCGATGAGTCGCGCCCGGAGGGCTGGGACGCGGGCATGGCCGGCATGCAGGACTGGACGCCCGACCAGACGACCGAGTGGATGATGGCGCACCTGGCCAGGGGCATGGGCACGGAGGCGCAGCAGCGCCTGCGCAAGCTTCGGGGTGAAGCCGATGTGCCGCCGGCCGGCGCGGAGCCGGCTTCTACCCCTTCAGGCGCTGGCGCGGGCGGTGTGGAAAAGGATGTCTGGATTCCAGACCTCGTTTACAAAAACGGCGCCTTGTCGGCGTGCCTGTCGAACGTCTTCCAGATTCTATCGAACCGTCCGGAGTGGCGCGGCGTAGTCGCGCTCGATGAGTTCGCGTTGAAGGTGGTGAAGCGCAAGCCGCCGCCGTATGCGGGCGGCGCGGTGGGCGAGTGGGGCGATACGGACGATGCGCGCACGGCGATGCTGCTGCAGCGCCAGTACGGCTTCACGCCGGCATCTGCAATGATCCACGAGGCGATCGCCGTGCTGGCCGACAGCAACCGTGTGCATCCGGTGCGCGAATGGCTGGCCGGGCTGGTGTGGGATGGCATCCCGCGGCTGGAGCACTGGCTGGTGGATTTCGTCGGCGCGGACGACAGCGAATATGTGCGCCTGGTCTCGAAGTGGTGGCCGATGGGCGCGGTGCAGCGGGTGCTGCGGCCGGGCTGCAAGTTCGACTACTCCCTGGTGCTCGAGGGCGAGCAGGGGAAGAAGAAGAGCTCGGCTTTCGATGTGCTGGGCGGTGCATGGTTCGGCGACACCGACCTGGATTTCTCGAACAAGGATTCGATGCTGGCCCTGCAGGGCAAGCTGATCTACGAGATACCCGAGCTGGGCGCCCTGGCGCGCTCTGACGAGCGCAGGCAGAAGTCCTTCCTCTCCCGCCGCTTCGATGAGTTCCGGCCGCCCTACGGCCGCGGCTTCGTCAAGGTGCCTCGGCAGATGGTGTTCTGCGGCACGACGAACGAGTGGGAGTGGAACAAGGATCCGACCGGCGGACGGCGATTTTGGCCGGTCGCCTGCAAGGCCGAGGAGATCAATATCGCCGGCTTGGCCGAGGTGCGCGAGCAACTGTTCGCGGAAGCCTATGCCCTGGTGCTGGCCGGGGAGCGCTATTGGCCGACGGCGGAGGAGCAAAGGCGGCTTTTCGACCACGAGCAGTTGAAGGTCGAGCAGCCGGACGCCCTGGTCGATGCCCTGCACGACTGGGTGTATGCGCGCACCGGGCTGTTCTCGCTGGCCGATGCGGCCATGGACGGCCTTAAGATGGATGCGTCGAAGCTGACGCGTGATTTGCAAACACGCCTGGGCATCTCCCTGCGCAAGCTCGGCTGCAGTCGGGTTGAGCGTCGAAACGGGATGACGCGATTCTGGTACAAGCCTCCCGAGAGAAAAGAGGCCACGTCGACGGATCAGTCTGCGCAGCGGGGAGAGGAGGTCAGCAATGCACCGTTCTGACTTCCATACCTTCCATACCTGCTCGCCGAGGTATGGAACCTTAAACACCTTGATTCGCAAGGTGTTTCCATACCTTCCATACCTTCCATACCTATGGTCCGTGCGTGCGGGGGCGGGCGCGCGCGTACACGCGCGCGCGCGCACGCAGGAATTTAATTTTCCAGTATGGAAGGTATGGAGGTATGGAAGAAGCCCTATCCATGCGGGTTTCCGGGCTCCATACCTCTTCCATACCTATCCGAGGTATGGAACCCATGGCCATTGACCTGAACCGCATGCGCCTGGCCTTCCTCAGCGCCGCCGCCTGGTGCGGCTGGAGCGAGGCCGACCAGGACGAGATCGGCGCGGAGATCCGCGGGCACGTCGAGGCGGGCAACGAGGAGGCGCTGGCCTGGTGGGCAAGGCGGCTTGATGAGTTGGCAGGCTGGGATCGCCTGGCGCGTCTGTGCCGTGCAGCCGAGGCGCGGATCCACGCGGCCGCGGCCGAGCGGCGAAAGGAGGCGGCCTGATGGCGCTGGAGAGCTGGATGTACGGAGATCCGGCCGACGTGCTCGAACACCTGGAGGAACTCCGCCAGCGCGAGAAGGAATTCAAGGATCGGGAGCGCCGGCGCAAGGCGCGGCGCATCAGGAAGCTGACGAAGCTGGCCAAGGCCAGAGAGTTGAGAGGGCAACGATGAAGGCGCAGATGGAAGTGCTGCTGTCGATGTGGGGGCGCTGGGCGATCCGCCGGGCGTCGGGCGCGCTTGGTTATCCATCGGTCTCGCCGATGTTCAATGATGCGCCGCGTGGCGATTCATTCGGCTCGCAGGAACCGCTCGGCATCGGTGGACCGGAGATGTTGATGGTCGATGCTGCGGTCGGGCGTTTGCCGGGCGTACTGAAGCTGGCGGTGATCGAGACCTATCAGCGCGGCGGCAGTCTTCGCGCCATCGGCGCGCGCATGGGCATAAGCGACAAGACCGTGGGAAAGTACCTGACCGACGCGCATCAGAAAATATCTGTTGACATGGAGTTTCAATTTCCGCAGAATCGCGACACATCAGATAGTTTCGACAAGTGTCACCGCAAACCCGCCACGGCCTAGCCGAGCGGGTTTTTTGTTGTCTGCTGTCTCCTCCACCCCTCCTCCTCTGGTGTGGATTCGCCCGGCTCCGGCCGGGCTTTTTTATTCAAGGCCACCATGCCCGTCGCCGCCGCCCGCCCATGCCGGCACGCCGGCTGTAGTGCGTTGGTGCGCGATGGTTCCGGGTTCTGCGCCGCGCACCAGGCGGACAAACGCATCAACCGCTTCGGCGATGATCGACGCGGCAGTGCCACCGCGCGCGGCTACGGCGCGCAGTGGGCAAAGCTGCGCGTCCGCATCATGCGGCGAGACGCTGGCTTATGTCAGCCGTGCCTGCAGGCTGGCCGCGTGACAGCAGCAAAGCAGGTCGATCACATCAAGCCGAAGACGGCAGGCGGCACGGACGACGAAAGCAACCTGCAGGCGATCTGCACCGCCTGCCACAAGGCCAAGACCGCCCGCGAAGCCGCACAGGGGAGGGGGGTGTAAATCTCCACAACCTACCCGCCAAAGACCGGACGGTTACTGAAATTTTTTCGTGCGGGAGTTATAGGGGAGGGGGGTACCCCGGCGGGGAAAGGAAATTACTATGGGCCAACGCGGACCGGCACCGTTGCCGGCGAACGTGCATATGCTGCGCGGCAACGCTGGCAAGAAGCCGATCGCCGATCTGTTCGCCGAGCTGCGGCCGGAGGTCGAGCTGCCGGACTGCCCAATCTGGTGCTGGGCGGAGGCGAAGAAGGAGTGGAAGCGGATCTCCGTCGAGCTCCTGAAGTACGGCCTGGTGTCGAAGCTCGATCGCGCCGCCATGGTGCTGTACGTGCAGGCCTGGGCGCGGATGGTCTGGGCCGAGAAGCGCCTGTCGCGCGAGATCAGGCTGGCCGACGAGGCCCGCGCGCAGGCCGAGGCCGCCGGCGAGGTCTATACCGGCGGCGACGGTATCCAGGTGAAGACCGCCAACGGCAACTTCACCTATTCGCATTACTGGGTGGTGCAGCGGCATGCCGCTGCGGAAGTCAATCGTTATCTGGCCCTGTTCGGCCTGTCGCCCAGCTCGCGCTCCCGCGTGAGCACCAGCGACAACCGGCAGGGCTCTTTGTTTGGCCAGGACGGACCGGCGGGGGAAGACGAGTGGAACAAGGTGAGCTGACCTTCGGCGAGATCGCGACGCAGTACGCGCGCG
>JADLGU010000022.1 GCA_020849155.1 Rhodocyclaceae bacterium
GTAGCCCATGCCTTCCTTGCCGGTGGCCAGCCGGAACAGGTGGTAGACGCACCACAGACTGAGGTATCCCGCCGCCGCGCCGAGGATGGCCGAGCGCGGATCGACCGGCAGGCTCGCGGCCGCCGACTGCAGCGGCAGCAGGCTCGCCAGCAGGCCGAACCACAGCAGTGGGAGCGTCAGGACGTCCGGCAGCAGCTGGTGCTCCAGATCGATGAGCGCCGCGGCGATCAGGGTCCAGGTGATGAACATCGCGAACAGCGCCGGCAGGCCGAAGCCGACTTTCCAGGCCACCAGCGCCGTCAATGCCCCCGTCGCGGCCTCGACGAGCGGGTAGCGCGGGGAGATCGGGGCAGCGCAGCGGGCGCAGCGGCCGCGCAGCGCCAGCCAGCTCAGGACCGGGATGTTGTGCCGGGCGGGGATCGGCGCATTGCAGGCGGGGCAGGCCGAGCGTGGCGTGATCAGGTCATAGCGGGCCGGCGGCGCTGCCGGCGCCTGGCCAGCGCCCGGCGCGGTGGCGCCGTCGAGCGCCGCGCACTCGGCGCGCCACGCGCGCTCGAGCATGCGCGGCAGGCGGTGGATGACGACGTTGAGGAAACTGCCGACGAGCAGCCCGACGAGCAGCGCCACGGCGATGAACGCCGCCGGCACCTCGGCGAGCAGCGCGATCACGCCCGCCGGTCCGTCAGACGACCGCGCCGAGCTTGAAGATCGGCAGGTACATCGCGATCACGAGGCCGCCGACCAGCACGCCGAGGATCGCCATGATCATGGGCTCGAGCAGGCTCGACATGCTGTCCACGGCATTGTCGACGTCCTCCTCGTAGAAGGTCGCGACCTTGCCCGACATCGTGTCCAGCGAGC
Source organism: Rhodocyclaceae bacterium (assembly GCA_020849155.1). Classification (GTDB taxonomy): domain Bacteria; phylum Pseudomonadota; class Gammaproteobacteria; order Burkholderiales; family Rhodocyclaceae; genus Desulfobacillus. The sequence continues at coordinate 862 of JADLGU010000022.1, forward strand.
CGGATTCCTCGCCGACCGCGATCATCTGCACCACCATGTTGGGGAACAGCCCGGTGCTCTCCATGGCGCGCTGCAGGCGCTGGCCGGTGGACACCTCGTCCTTCATCTTCAGCACCGCGTTCTCGTAGACGATGTTGCCGGTGGCGCCGGCGACCGAATCCAGGGCCTCGACCAGCGGCACGCCGGCCGAGAACATCGTCGAGAGCGTGCGCGCGTAGCGGGCGATGGCCGCCTTGTTGAGAATCGGGCCGATGATCGGCACCTTCAGGGACATGCGGTCGAGGAACTCGCGCATCTTGCGCGAGCGCTTCCTGAAGTAGAAGAACGCGTAGACCGCGCCACCGCTCACCAGGGCGAGGTAGATGCCGTTGGCCTGCACGAAGCGCGAGAGATTGATGACCATCTGCGTGAACGCCGGCAGGTCGGCACCGAAGCCCTTGAACAGGCTCTCGAACTGCGGGATCACGAAGATCAGCAGGATCAGCGTCACGACGACCGCGACCGCGAGCACCGCCGCCGGGTAGAACAGCGCCTTCTTGACCTTCTTCTTGATCGCCTCGCTCTTCTCCTTGTAGGTGGCGATCTTGTCGAGCAGCGTCTCGAGTGCGCCGGCCTGCTCGCCAGCCTCGACCAGGTTGACGTACAGGTCGTCGAAGTACAGCGGGTGCTTGCCGAGCGCCTCGTGCAGCGAGGTGCCGCTCTCGACGTCCGCCTTGATGTCGAGCACCAGCTTCTGCATCGAGGGTTTCTCGTGGCCGGCCCCGATGATCTCGAAGGCCTGCACCAGCGGGATGCCGGCGGCCAGCATGGTCGCCAGCTGGCGGCTGAAGATCGCGATGTCCTCGGGCCTGACCTTGCCACCGCCCTTCAGCGCGGTCGACTGCTTGCGGATGCGCGTGGCCACCACGCCCTGGCGCCGCAGGTCCTGCTTGAGCGCCAGCTCGTTGGGCGCGAGGCTCTTGCCCTTGACGCGCTGGCCCTTCTTGTCCATGCCCTCCCAGGCGAAGGCGATGTCCCTCTTCATCGTGCGGATTGCCGTCGTCGCTTGCGCCATGGTGGTTTACTCGATGGTGACGCTGTTGATTTCTTCGAGGCTGGTGAGGCCCTGCCGCACCTTCTCGAGGCCCGCGCGCCGCAGGTCCCAGACCCCTTCCTTGGTGGCCTGATCGCCGATGTCGATGGCGTTGCCACCCTGCATGATGAGACGGCCGATCGCTTCGGTGACCGGCATGACCTGGTAGATGCCGACGCGGCCCTTGTAGCCCTCGTTGCAGCTGCCGCAGCCCTTCGGGCCGTAGACCTTGATGCCGGTGGCGATGTCCTCGTCGCGAAAGCCCTCCTTGCGCAGGGCCTCCGCGGGGACGTCGATCGGATGTTTGCAGTTGCCGCACAGGCGCCGTGCCAGGCGCTGCGCAATGATCAGGCTCACCGAGGTGGCGATCGCGTAGGGCTTCACGCCCATGTCCACGAGGCGCGTGAGCGTTTGTGGCGCGTCGTTGGTGTGCAGCGTCGAGAGCACCAGGTGGCCCGTCTGCGCCGCCTTGATGGCGATCTCGGCGGTTTCGAGGTCGCGGATCTCGCCCACCATCACCACGTCCGGGTCCTGGCGCAGGAAGGCGCGCAACGCCGCCGCGAAGGTCAGGCCCACTTTCTGGTTGACGTTCACCTGGTTGACGCCGGGCAGATTGATTTCCGCCGGGTCCTCCGCCGTGGAGATGTTGGTGTCCTCGCGATTGAGGATGTTGAGGCCGGTGTACAGCGACACGGTCTTGCCGCTGCCGGTCGGGCCGGTCACCAGGATCATGCCCTGGGGCCTGGCGAGGTTGTCCAGGTAGATCTGCTTCTGGAACGGCTCGTAGCCCAGCGCATCGATGCCGAGCATCGCCTGCGAGGGATCGAGGATACGCGTCACGATCTTCTCGCCGTACAGCGTCGGGCAGGTGCTGACGCGGAAATCGATGGCGCGCGTCTTGGACAGGCGCATCTTGATGCGGCCGTCCTGTGGTACGCGCCGCTCGGCGATGTCCAGGCGCGACATGACCTTCAGGCGCGCCGAGATCTTCATGGCGAGCTGCACCGGCGGCTGGGCGATCTCCTTGAGCACGCCGTCGACGCGGTAGCGGACGCGGTAGA
>JADLGU010000023.1 GCA_020849155.1 Rhodocyclaceae bacterium
ATGCCATCGCCATCCCTTTCCAGCGCAGGGGCAAGGACTACACCCTGATCGACACCGCCGGCCTGCGCCGCAAGGGCAAGGTCTTCGAGGCCATCGAGAAGTTCTCGGTCATCAAGACGCTGCAGTCGATCGAGGAGGCCAACGTGGTGGTGCTGGTGCTCGATGCCAGCCAGGACATCTCCGAGCAGGATGCCCACATCGCCGGCTTCTGCGTCGAGGCCGGCCGGGCCATGGTGGTCGCGGTTAACAAATGGGACAGTGCCGACGACTACCGGCGCGAGCGGATCAAGTCGGACATGACCCGCAAGCTCAATTTTCTCGGCTTCGCCAAGGCGCATTTCATCTGCGCGCTGAAAGGGGAGGGCATCAATCCCCTGATGGCTTCTGTGGATGACGCCTATGCCGCCTCGATGGTGAAGATGCCCACCCCCAAGCTGACCCGGCTGCTGCAGGCCGCGGTCGAGAAGCAGGCGCCGCCGCGCCACGGCATTTTCCGCCCCAAGCTACGCTACGCCCACCAGGGCGGCAGCAATCCGCCGATCATCGTCATCCACGGCAACGCCCTGGACCATGTCGCGGATTCCTACCGCCGCTACCTGGAGCGGACCTACATGGAGGCCTTCAAGCTCAAGGGCACGCCCCTGCGGGTCGAGTTCCGCACCACGCGCAATCCCTATGCAAATAAGGAACGCTGATACCGGGTTTCTCCGGAGCCTGTAGCGAATGCTTGAAAAATCCGGTAAAGTGCCGTTTCAAAAAACAATTTTTACGTGGGGCACACCATGAGCAATAAAGGGCAACTGTTACAAGACCCGTTCCTCAACACGCTGCGCCGGGAGCACATCCCGGTGTCCATCTACCTGGTGAACGGCATCAAACTGCAGGGTCAGGTCGAGTCCTTCGACCAGTATGTCGTCCTGCTCAAGAACACCGTGACGCAGATGGTCTACAAGCACGCCATTTCCACGGTCGTTCCGGCGCGCCCGGTCAGCATCCCGCACGAGCACAGCGAGGGTTGATGACCGGCTGTCCCGGCAGGGCCCTGGCCCGCCGTTCGCAGTAATCGCATGTTCGAACGCCCCGGCGGCGGCGAGAAGGCCGTGCTCGTCCAGCTCGATTTCGGGCAGGGCGATGTGCCCGAGCGCCTCGACGAACTCAAGCTTCTGGCCGCCTCCGCCGGCGCTGCCGCGGTGGCCGTGGTGCAGGGGCGACGCGAGCGTCCCGATCCGGCCCTCTATGCAGGCAAGGGCAAGGTGGCCGAGGTCGCCGAAGCCATCCGCGCCGCCGCTGCCGACATCGCCATCTTCAACCACGAACTGTCCGCCGCGCAGCAGCGCAACCTGGAAAAGGAGCTGGGTTGCCGGGTCGTCGACCGCGCCAGCCTGATCCTCGACATCTTTGCCCAGCGCGCCCGCAGCCACGAGGGCAAGCTGCAGGTCGAGCTGGCGCAGTTGCAGCACCTGGCGACCCGGCTGGTGCGCGGCTGGACCCACCTCGAGCGGCAGAAGGGCGGCATCGGCCTGCGCGGCCCCGGCGAGACCCAGCTGGAGACCGACCGGCGCCTGCTCGGCAAGCGGGTCAAGGTGCTGAAGGATCGCCTCAAGCTGCTCGAGCGCCAGCGCGCCGTGCGGCGCCGCGCCCGGACCCGGCGCGAGATGCTCTCGGTGTCATTGGTCGGCTATACCAACGCCGGCAAGTCGACCCTGTTCAACGCCCTGACCAAGGCCGGGGCCTTTGCCGCCGACCAGCTGTTCGCCACCCTCGACACGACGTCGCGGCGGCTCTATCTGGAAGGCTGGGGCCCGATCATCCTTTCCGACACCGTGGGTTTCATCCGCGATCTGCCGCATTCCCTGGTGGCGGCCTTCCACGCCACCCTGGAGGAAACGGCTGCAGCCGACCTGCTGCTGCATGTGGTGGATTCCGCCAGTGCCGATCGTGATGCGCAGATAGAGGCCGTCGATGGCGTTCTGGAGGAGATCGGCGCCGCGCAGGTACCGCAGATCCTGGTATGGAACAAGATCGACGCCACCGCGGTCGAAGCCGGAGTCGAGCGGGATGCCTATGGTAGAATCCCGCGCGTCCGTGTCAGTGCCAGAACCGGCGCCGGGCTGGACCTGCTGAGGCAGGCCCTGATCGAAACGGCCCGGGACCATGCCGACGCCACTTCACCTGCCATCGATTTAGCCTAAGCCGCAAGACCAGATGATTACAGGCATTCTGATGTCGCTCAACGATCCCCAGTGGGGAAACCGCCCGAACCAGGGTCCGCCCGATCTCGAGGATCTGTGGCGCGACTTCAATCGTCGCCTCTCCGGCCTTTTCGGCAAGAAGGGGGGTGGCGGCAATGGCGGCGACGGCGCGCCGCGGCCGCCGTTGAACCCCAAGCTCTTCGGCGGCGGCATCGGCGCCCTGGTGGTGCTGGTGCTGATCGTCTGGCTGGCCAGCGGCTTCTACATCGTCGATGCCAGCCAGCGCGGGGTGGTGCTGACCTTCGGCAAGTTCTCCCAGACCACCGAGCCGGGCTTGCGCTGGCGGCTGCCGTATCCAATCCAGACGAATGAAATCGTCAAGCTGACCGATGTCCGCGTCGTCGAGGTCGGCTACCGCGGCTCGGACAAGAACAAGGTGCTGAAGGAAGCCCTGATGCTGACCGACGACGAGAACATCATCAACATCCAGTTCGCCGTGCAGTGGTTCCTCAAGGATCCGCAGGAATACCTCTTCAACAACCGCAGCCCGGAAGACACCGTGCTGCACGCCGCGGAAACCGCCATGCGCGAGGTGGTCGGCAAGAGCAAGATGGACTTCGCCCTGTATGAAGGGCGCGAACAGGTCGCCGCCCAGGCCGCGAAGATCATGCAGGACATCCTCGACCGCTACCAGACCGGCATTGTCGTCTCCAAGCTATCGCTGCAGAACGTCCAGCCGCCGGAGCAGGTGCAGGCGGCCTTCGACGACGCGGTGAAGGCCGGCCAGGACCGCGACCGCCAGGTCAACGAAGGCCAGGCTTATGCCAACGATGTTATCCCGAGGGCGCGCGGCGCGGCCTCGCGATTGATGGAGGAGGCCAACGGCTACAAGGGCCGGGTGGTGGCCAACGCCGAGGGCGAGGCCAGCCGCTTCAAGCAGGTGCTGGTCGAGTACAACAAGGCGCCGGAGGTCACCCGCCAGCGCCTCTATCTCGACACCGTCCAGCAGGTGCTCTCCAGCACCAGCAAGATCCTGGTCGACACCAAGGGGGCGGGCAACCTGCTCTACCTGCCGCTCGACAAGCTGATGCAGGCGGCCGGCGCGCCGGCGGCGGCCGCCTTGTCGTCCGACACGGCCACGCCCCTGTCCAGGCCGTTGCCGAACCTGGGGGCCGATGTCCCGCCGCAGCTCGAAGGCTCCGGGACGCGCTCGCGCGACTCGCTGCGCTCGCGCGAGAGGGGGGATCGCTGATGCGCCGCAACCTGCCTTTTGTCGCCGCCTTCCTGCTCGCCGTTCTGGTGGCGCTGGCCATGTCGATGTTCACGGTCGACCAGCGCCGCTTCGCCATCGTCTTCCAGCTTGGCGAGATCAAGGATGTCATCACCGAGCCCGGCCTCAATTTCAAATGGCCGCTGATCCAGAACGTGCGCACCTTCGACAAGCGCATCCTCACCTACGATGCGCCCGAGCCCGAGCGCTTCATCACCTCCGAGAAGAAGCCGGTGCTGGTCGACGCCTTCGTCAAGTGGCGGATCATCGATGTCAGGCAATACTACATCTCGGTGCAGGGCGACGAGGCGCGCGCCTCGACCCGCCTGGCGCAGACGGTGAACGGCGGGTTGCGCGACGAGTTTTCCAAGCGCAGCGTGCACGATGTCGTTTCCGGCGAGCGCGAAAAGATCATGGAGGCGGTGCGCACCAAGGCCGATGCCGACGCGCGCGCCATCGGCGTGCAGATCGTCGACGTGCGCCTGAAGCGCGTCGACCTGGTGCAGGAAGTCTCCGAGTCGGTCTACCGGCGCATGGAGACGGAGCGCAAGCGGGTCGCCAACGAGCTGCGCTCGAAGGGCGCCGCCGAGGCCGAGAAGATCAAGGCCGACGCCGACCGCCAGCGCGAGATCATCATCGCCGAGGCCTACCGCGACGCCCAGCGCCTGAA
>JADLGU010000024.1 GCA_020849155.1 Rhodocyclaceae bacterium
CCTTCCGCGCAGCGCCTGACCAGACCCGCCAGCACCTTGCCCGGGCCGCACTCATAGACATGGCTGACACCCTGCGCCGCCATGGCCTGCATGGTTTCGACCCAGCGCACCGGCGAAGCGGCCTGGCGCACCAGCGCCTCCTTGATCAACTGCGGATCGTTGAGGCAGGCCACATCCGCATTGTTCATCACCGGGATCAGCGGTGCCGAGAGAGACAGTTCAGCGAGCCTTTGCCCCAGCCGCTCGGCGGCCGGCTTCATCAGAGAGCAATGAAACGGCGCCGATACCGGCAGCATGAGGGCGCGCTTGGCCCCGCTCGCCTTGGCTGCATCCGCCGCGCGCTGCACGGCAGCGGCATGGCCGGCGATCACGATCTGTTCAGTGGAATTGAAATTGACCGCCTCCACCACTTGGCCCTGGGCCGCGGCTTCGCAGGCCGCCTTCACAGCGGCGGCATCGAGGCCGAGTATGGCGGCCATCGCGCCCTCGCCCGACGGGACGGCTTCCTGCATGGCTCTAGCGCGCAGTTCGACCAGCGGCACGGCATCGGCAAAGCGCAGCACTCCTGCCGCGACCAGCGCCGAGTATTCGCCCAGGCTGTGGCCGGCGACCATGTAAGGCGTCCTGCCACCCCTGTCCCGCCACAAGCGGAAAACCGCAACGCCGGCGGTCAGCATCAAGGGCTGGGTGTTCACAGTCTGGTTGAGCGCTTCTGCCGGCCCTTGGGTCACCAATTGCCAGAGATCACGGCCAAGCGCCGACGATGCCTCGTCGAAGGTGGCACGAACGACTGGACTGTCGCCGTAGGCCGCCATCATCCCAAGAGATTGGGAACCTTGGCCGGGGAACACGAGCGAGAATTTCATATCGGATGGCAATCAATCAGAATTTGAGAAGCACGGCGCCCCAGGTGAAACCGCCGCCGACGCCTTCCAGCATCATCGTGTCGCCTGGCTTGACGCGGCCATCCTTGACAGCCGCATCCAGCGCCAGCGGTATCGAGGCGGCCGAGGTGTTGCCGTGGCGGTCTACCGTCGTCACCACCTTGTCCATGGGCAGGCCGAGCTTCTTTGCCGTCGACTGGATGATCCGGATATTGGCCTGATGCGGGATCAGCCAATCGATGGCAGAGGCGTCCAGGCCAGCCTTGTCCAGCACTTCCTGGGCGACGTCGGCGAGCACCCTGACGGCGAATTTGAAGACTGCCGGTCCATCCATCTTGACGAATGGCTGCCCCACCACCTTGCCCCCGCAGACATTGCCAGGCACTTCGAGGATGCCATGATGCGCACCATCGGCATGCAAGGCGCTGGCCAGAATGCCCGGCGTCTCACTGGCCTCGAGTATCACCGCGCCGGCGCCGTCGCCGAACAGGACGCAGGTGCCGCGGTCGTTCCAGTCGAGGATGCGCGAAAAGATTTCCGAGCCGACCACTAGGGCGCAGCGGTGGCTGCCGGAATGTATGAATTTATCGGCCACCGTCAGCGCGTAGGCAAAACCGCTGCAGACGGCCTGCAGATCGAAGGCGGCCGCGCCGCCAATGCCGAGCTTCGCCTGGAGCAGGCAGGCCGTGCTGGGAAAGATGTAATCGGGCGTGGAGGTGGCGAGCACGATCAGATCGATCTTGCTGGCGGCAATGTTTGCCGCGGCGATGGCTTTCAGGCTGGCCTCGAGAGCCATGTCGCTGGCGCTCTGGCCCTCGGCCGCGATGTGGCGGTTGCGGATGCCGGTTCGCTCGACAACCCAGGCATCGGAGGTGTCGACGCCACGCGCCACGAGATCGTCGTTGCTCAGCGCCAATGCAGGCAGATAGCTGCCGGTTCCGGTAATGCGCGCGTACATCTATTGAACCGCCAAGGGAAGGCTGCGGGCCATGCGCTCGCTGATCCGCTCGACCAGCCGGTTGCGGGCTGCTTCCGCCGCCCGCTCGATGGCCATCGCAAAAGCCAGCTGATCCGCCGAGCCGTGGCTTTTCACGACGATGCCGCGCAGGCCCAGCAGGCTGGCCCCGTTATAGCGGCGCGGGTCGACGCGCTTCTTGAATCCCATGAGCGCCGGCCAGGCGAAGAGCGCGGCGATCCTTCTGAACGGATTACGGCTGAATTCCTCGCGCAGGAAGGTCGCCACCATTCGCGCCAGGCCTTCGGAGGTCTTCAGCAGGACGTTGCCGACAAATCCGTCGCAGACCACGATGTCTGTCGTACCCTCGTAGATGTCGTCGCCCTCGACGTTGCCATGGAAATTGAGGCCGCTCTCCTTCAGCAACTCGCTGGCCCGCTTCACCACCTCGTTGCCCTTGATGTCTTCTGCCCCGATGTTGAGCAGGCCGACCGTGGGCCGTTCCTTGTGCTCGACCGCGGACACCAGCAGGTCGGCCATGATGCCGAACTGGAGGAGGTGCTGCGGCTCGCAATCGACATTGGCGCCCAGGTCGAGCACGTAGGTGTAGCCCTTGATGGTCGGCAGGATCGAGGCGATGGCAGGCCGGTCGATGCCGGGCAGGGTCTTCAGTACGAAACGGGAGATGGCCATCAAGGCCCCGGTATTGCCGGCGGACACGGCCGCCTGGGCCTCGCCTTCCTTGACCAGGTCGACCGAGACCCGCATCGAGGAGTTCTTCTTGATCCGCAGGGCGGTGGCCAGCGGGTCGTCCATGCTGACCACTTCGCTGGCTGGCTGGAACCGCAGCCGACTGCCATACCGCGCCTGCTCGCTGCCTACAAAAGCCTCCACCTCGCCTGGCAGGCCGACGAGGATCAGCTTCAGGCGCGGATCCTGCTGCAGAACGGTGCGGGCGGCCGGCAGGGTGACGGACGTGCCGAAATCGCCGCCCATGCAGTCGATCGCTACGGTGACGTCCATCGACGCGCTATGGGTTGAGGTGGAGGCGGGTGTCGGCGGCACCAGGTTCAGGCACCGTCGGGCAACCCTTACTCACCTTTGGTCTTGACGACCTTTTTGCCGCGGTAATAGCCGTTCGGGCTGATGTGATGGCGCAGATGGGTTTCCCCGGTGGTCGGTTCGACGGCCAGCGGCGGATTGGTCAGGAAGTCGTGGGCGCGATGCATGCCGCGCTTGGAGGGCGACTTCTTGTTCTGTTGGACAGCCATGTTCTACTCCTAATAAACGTGTTCAGAATCAAACTAGTTGCGCTTGAGCTTGGCCAGTTGCGCAAAGGGCGACGGACTGACCGAGGCAAGCTTAGCCGCTGGCGGCTTGCAATCCTCATGCCGCGGTGCGAGCGGCAGGGCCAGCAGGATTTCCTCCTCGAGCATTGGCGCCAGATCCATTTCGCGCGAGGCTTCGACCGCGTCGCAGGTCTCGTCTTCAAGACCGCCAAGTTCGTCATCGGACGGCCAGTGCGCCCCCGGCTCGATCAGCATCAATCGACCGCGCACATTCAAGGCAAAGTCCAACGCGCCCAGGCAACGCTGGCAGATCAGCCGCAGCGGCCCCCGCAATTGCAGGGACAGAGAGGCGATCCCGCCATCGGAGGCTCCCGAGACAACGTAATCGAGGCCGCCAGAAACGTCGAAAAGGACCTCGGCCAGCCTCGGCAGGGCATCGAGCCGAAGATGACCGGACAGGACCCCCTGTCGCCGGGCGAACTCGAGGCCATCAATCACCATGCCTCGTTGCGACATAAGCGCGGAATGGTATCATTTTGCGACTTTTCCTGTCAAAAGAATCACATCCACAGCTTGGACGCGTTCGATGCCCAGAATCGTGCTGGCCTCAACCTCGACGTATCGGCGGGAGTTGCTTACCCGCCTGCAAGTTCCTTTCGAAATCGCCAGTCCTGAAACAGACGAATCGGCCCTGCCCGGCGAAGCGCCAGCCGCCACGGCCGAAAGGTTGTCGCTGGCCAAGGCCCGGGCGGTGGCCAGCCGCTTCCCGGACGCGCTGATCATCGGCAGCGATCAGGTCGCCTTCCTGGAGGACAGGCGCTTCGGCAAACCCCTGACGCGCGACAGGGCCATCGAGCAGTTGCGCATCATGCGCGGGCACACGGTAACGTTCCATACCGGCATTTGCCTGCTCAACAGCGCCACCGGCCATAGCCAGATACGAGGCGTGCCGACCGAAGTGGTTTTCCGACCCTTGAGCGACGCCGAGATCGAGCGCTACCTCGACAAGGAGCATCCCTACCACTGCGCCGGCAGTGCCAAGTCGGAAGGGCTGGGCATCGCCCTGCTTTCCAGCATGCGCGGTGACGACCCCAACGCCCTCATCGGCCTGCCGCTGATTGTCTTGTGCGAGATGCTGCGGGCCGAAGGCGTGGCCCTTCCCTGATGCCTGCCGGCACGCTGTACCTGATTCCCGCCTCCCTGGGCGATTCGCCGCCGTCGGACATCTGGCCTGCCGGTGTCACGCGCAGCGCGGCTGAGCTGTCCTCCTTCATCGTCGAAAACGCCAAGAGCGCCCGTGCCGAGCTGAAACGCATGGGCCTGGCCCGTCCCATCCAGGAGATCGAGATCCAGGAACTGCCGCGGGCGCCGAACCAGGCCGACCTCGATGCCCTGCTCGATCCGTTGTCTGCCGGAAAATCGGCCGGTCTGATGTCGGAAGCCGGCGCGCCGGCGGTGGCCGATCCCGGCGCTGCACTGGTTCGGGCGGCCCATGCGAGGGGAATTCGAGTGGCGCCGCTGGTGGGGCCGTCAAGTCTGCTTCTGGCCCTGATGGCGTCCGGGCTGAATGGCCAGAACTTCACCTTCCATGGCTACTTGCCGTCGCGCGAGCCGGAACGCAGCCGGCGCATCGGGGAACTGGAGCACGAATCGCGCCGAACCGGCCGGACGCAGCTGTTCATCGAGACGCCCTACCGCAACACGGCGCTGTTCGAGGCCCTGCTGGCGGGATGCCGCGCCGAAACCCTGCTCTGCCTCGCTTCCGAGCTGACCACCGAGTCGGAACATGTCGCCACTCGCTCCATTGCCGAGTGGCGCGCCGGCGCGAAGCCAAATCTAGACAAACGGCCGACGGTGTTTCTGCTGCTGGCGGGCTGACTATCTCAGGCCGAATTTGCCGAAGGCGTTCATCAGACCCTCGGCCATGTCGGCGCCGAATTGTCGGGCGAAGCGCTCGGTCAGGCTGGCCCGCATCGTGTAGTCGCGGATGTCCTCGGCCTTGATCACCTCGCGGGCGACATATTCGACGCTTCCCAGCTCGTCGGTGAGGCCGAGCTCGATGCTTTTGGCGCCGGTCCACATGAGGCCGCTGAAAAGCTCCGGCGATTCCTTCAAGCGCTTGCCGCGGCCCTTGCGCACCACTTCGATGAACTGCTTGTGGATGTCGTCGAGCAGCAGCTGGGCGTGCTGCTTGTGCTGGCCATCCTGCGGCGAAAAGGGATCGAGGAAGCCTTTGTTCTCGCCGGCCGTCAGCAGGCGCCGCTCAACGCCGAGCTTGTCCATGCTACCGGTGAAGCCGAAACCGTCCATCAGCACCCCGATCGAGCCGACGATGCTGGCCTTGTCGACGTAGATCCGGTCAGCGGCCGCGGCGACGTAGTAGCCGCCCGAGGCGCAGACATCCTCGACTACCGCATAGAGGGGAACGGCAGGATGCTTGCCGCGCAGCCGGCGGATCTCGTCGTTGATAATGCCGGACTGCACCGGACTGCCGCCCGGACTGTTGATGCGCAGGATAACCCCCTGGGTGCCCTGGTCCTTGAAGGCGGCCTGCAACGCCTCCACCACCTTCTCGGCGCTGGCCTCGCCAGAGGGCTTGATGACGCCGTTCAGCTGCACCAGCGCAGTATGTTTCTTGCCGTCGCCCAGCTTCTCGGCGGTATCGCCCCAATCGCCCAGCACCAGGATCAGGACGGTCAGGTAGGCGAAGCCGAGCAGCTTGAAGAAGATGCCCCAGCGGCGCCGGCGCTTCTGTTCGGATAGGGTTTCGAGCGCCAGCTTCTCGATGATGTTGCGTTCCCAGGCGGGATTGTTTTCCGATGTGTCGGCCATAGCGTTCCGTTCTCTATTTCAGGTAAACCCCGCCATCCTGCTCGATGATGTCGAGGGGCGCCAGCCGCGCGCCGCGGCAGGGGCCGGCGATGCAGTAACCGCTTTCCGGCAGATAAGTCGCGCCGTGCGTCGTGCATACCAAGTATAGCCCGGCGCTGTCGAAGAATTCCCCCGCCAGCCAGTCCAGCTCGATGCCGATGTGGGCGCAGCGGTTGAG
>JADLGU010000025.1 GCA_020849155.1 Rhodocyclaceae bacterium
AACCCGTGGCGCAAGCACGGCAACATTCCGCTCTGAGCCGGGGAGAGAAAACATGTTCAAGAAAATACTGATTGCAAACCGGGGCGAGATCGCTTGTCGTGTCATCAGGACCGCCCGCAGGATGGGCATCAAGACCGTCGCCGTGTACTCCGAGGCCGACAAGGACGCGATGCACGTGACCATGGCCGACGAGTCGGTCTGCATCGGGCCGCCGCCCTCGAAAGAATCCTACCTGTCGATGGACAAGATCATCGCCGCCTGCAAGCAGACCGGCGCCGAGGCTGTGCATCCGGGCTATGGCTTCCTCTCGGAGAACGCCACCTTCTCGCGCCGGCTGGAAGAGGAAGGCATCGTCTTCATCGGCCCCAAGCATTACTCGGTCGAGCAGATGGGCGACAAGATCGCCTCGAAGAAGCTGGCGCTGGCCGCCAAGGTCAACGTCATCCCGGGCTACAACGACGCCATCGACACCCCCGAGCAGGCGGTCGAAATCGCCAAGGGCATCGGCTACCCGGTGATGATCAAGGCCTCCGCCGGTGGTGGCGGCAAAGGCCTTCGCGTGGCCTTCAATGACCAGGAAGCGCACGAAGGCTTCGCCTCCTGCAAGACCGAAGCCAAGAACGCCTTCGGCGACGATCGCGTGTTCATCGAGAAGTACGTCGTGGAGCCGCGCCACATCGAGATCCAGGGGCTGGGCGACGCCCATGGCAACACGCTCTACCTGCACGAGCGCGAGGGCTCGATCCAGCGCCGGCACCAGAAGGTGATCGAGGAAGCGCCCAGTCCCTTCCTCGATGCCGCGACGCGCAGGGCCATGGGCGAGCAGGCCGTGGCCCTGGCCCGTGCGGTGAAATATCAGTCAGCCGGCACCGTCGAGTTCGTCGTCGGCGGCAAGGACAAGAGTTTCTACTTCCTCGAAATGAACACGCGGCTGCAGGTCGAGCATCCGGTGACGGAACTGATCACGGGGCTTGATCTCGTCGAGCAGATGATCCGCGTCGCCGCCGGCGAGAAGCTGGCCTTCAAGCAGGAAGACCTCAAGATCAACGGCTGGGCCATGGAATGCCGGATCAATGCCGAGGACCCCTTCCGCGGCTTCCTGCCTTCCACCGGTCGCCTGGTGAAGTACGTGCCGCCGCCGTCCGAGAACGGCGTGCGGGTCGACACCGGCGTCTATGAAGGCGGCGAGATTTCGATGTTCTACGACTCGATGATCGCCAAGCTGATCGTCCATGCCGCCTCGCGCGACCAGGCCATCGCCCGCATGCGCGATGCCCTGAACGAGTTTGTGATCCGCGGCGTGGCCAGCAACATTTCGTTCCAGGCCGCGCTGATGCAGCATCCGCGTTTCACCTCCGGCAATTTCAATACCGGCCTGATCGCCGACCAGTACCCGAAGGGCTTCAACGCCGCCGACGTTCCGCACGACGATCCGCTGATGCTGGTGGCCACGGCCGCCGCCATCCACCGCCAGTACCTGGCGCGCAACGCGACGATCACCGGCCAGATGCCGGGCCACGAGTACAAGCCGGGCAGGGAGTACGTGGTGCTGTTCAACGGCGAGCGCTATCCGGCCAGCATTACCCCGGCCGAGGGCGGGTGGGACGTCAAGCTGGCCGGCGGCAACTACGCGATCCGCTCGCGCTGGCAGTTCGGCGACATCCTTTATCGCGGCACGCTCAACGGCGAACAGATCTGCATGCAGGTCGAACGCCGCGGCTCCGCCTACCGGCTGTTCCACTGGGGCGTGCAGGCCGACGTGCAGGTGATGAGCGCGCGCGCGGCCGACCTGCTGGCGCTGATGCCGGTCAAGGCAGCGCCCGACATGTCGAAGTTCCTGCTCTCCCCGATGCCGGGCCTCTTGACCCAGGTCGCGGTCAAGATCGGGCAGGAGGTCAAGGCCGGCGAGGTGCTGGCCAGGATCGAGGCGATGAAGATGGAAAACGTGCTCAAGGCCGAGCGCGACTGCGTGGTGGATAAATTGCTGGCCAATCCCGGCGAAAGCCTCGCGGTGGATCAGGCCATCATCGGCTTCAGGTAAAAAGTCGGCGCCGGCGGCACGGCGATCCCGAGGGATCGCCGTTTCCTGTGGTGCAAGGTATCGTTTTGCCGCTTCAGCGGACGAAAGTCAGAACGAGGCCCAACAGTGCACAGACAGCGATCACCTTCATGATGTCCTGCTTGTACTTCCACAGTGCGACGAAGGCGGCCGCGGCAATCAGCACGGCCAGGGCTTCGAAGGGTCCGCCGAAAGGGGCGGTCGGGGTGGCCTGTGGCCAGAAGGTGTGCCAGGCGAAGAAGGTGGCGAGGTTCACGATCACGCCGACCACAGCGGCGGTGATGCCGGTCAGCGGCGCGGTGAACGTGATGTCGTCGCGCGAGGCTTCGACCAGCGGCCCGCCGGCGACGATGAACAGGAAGCTGGGCAGGAAGGTGAAGAAGGTCGCCACCGCGGCACCCGCCAGGCCCGAGGCCACCGAGCCGCCGGCCACCGCCTTGGCCACGCCACCGAGATAGCCGACCCAGGTGACGATCATGATCAGCGGCCCCGGCGTGGTTTCGCCCAGCGCCAGGCCGTCCATCATCTGCGGACCGGTGAGCCAGGCGTACTGTTCGACGCCACCCTGATACACATAGGGCAGCACGGCATAGGCGCCGCCGATGGTGAGGAAGGCCGCCTTGGTGAAGAACTCGCCCATGTGGAAAAGGTCTGCATTGCCGCGCAGCGCCAGCAACGACGCCGCGCCGACGGCGACGAAGGCGAAAGTGGTCAGGGCGAGCTTTGCCCAGGAGAACTTCGCGTGCGGCGGTGGCGGCGTGTCGTCGTCGATCAGCGCCGGGCCGTAGCCCTTGTTGCCGCCGCCGTGGCCGCCACCGCCCGAAAACTTCGCCGGCAGCAGCTTGCCGCCGATGGCGCCGAGGATGCCCGCCGCCAGCACGATCCAGGGAAAGCCGATGTCGAAGAAGAAAATGCCGACGAAGGCGGCGGCGCAGATCGCCAGCAGCACGCCGTTCTTGATCGCACGCGAGCCGATGCGCCAGGCGGCGAACAGCACCACGGCCACCACCGCCGGCTTGATGCCGTAGAACACGCCCTGCACCAGCGGCAGGTCGCCGAAGGCGAGATACAGACCGGCCAGCAGGGAGAGCAGGAAGAAGGCCGGCAGGAAGAACAGCAGGCCCGCCATCAGTCCGCCGCGCAGGCCGTGCAGCAGCCAGCCGGTGTAGATCGCCAACTGGCAGGCTTCCGGCCCCGGCAGCAGCATGCAGTAGTTGAGCGCATGCAGGAAGCGGTGCTCGGAGATCCAGCGCCGGCGCTCGACCAGTTCCTGGTGCATGATCGCGATCTGCCCGGCCGGCCCGCCGAAGCTGATGAAGCCGAGCTTGAACCAGAAGCGCAGGGCTTCCATGAATGCCGGCGCCGGGGGCGCGGTCGTGGGGGTTTCAGCGTGCGCCATGCGTGCGTTCCTCGCGGTAGTTGCGGTAAAGGCCGTCGAAAACGCGGCCCGCGTCGGTCAAGAGTTTGTCGTCGTCGGCCGCGCCCGCGCGCAGTCCCGCCAGCACGGCCTCGATGCCCGCCGCCTCGGCCACCGGCACACCGCCGACATCGAGGCAGTGAACGATGGCAGCGATGCGCGCCAGCGCCGGATCACTGTCCAGGCCGAAGCTGGCCGCCAGCACTTCGAAGCTCACGCGGCCGCCGACATGGGTGAACGCGGCGCCGTCGAAATCGAAACCGAGCGCCGACTTCGGACATTTCTTCGGAGTGTCGAGCCAGAGGAATTTCGCCTTGCGGTCAATGAAACGCCGGATCAGCCAGGCCGAGGCCATGCGATCGACCCAGAGATTTTTGCGCGTCGCCCAGGTCCGCCCCTGAAAGTCGGCGCTGGCAAGGCGGCGGATCTCGTCCGCTGTCGACACCGGCTCGCCGCCGGCCGCGGATTCGAGCGCCACCAAGGCCGCATGCGCCTGCCGTTGCGCCTCGCCGGGGAAATAATCGATGGCGACCAGCGCCGCGAGTTCGCGGCGAATTCCGCGCAGCGCCTTCGCCGCGCCCGCATCCGCCGCGGCCATCATCCCCCTCAGCGCACCGTAGTCGGCGCCGCGATCGAACAGGGCAAAGATCTGGGCCAGC
>JADLGU010000026.1 GCA_020849155.1 Rhodocyclaceae bacterium
CGATGCGCGACTGGGTCACCAACGTCGGCAACACCTTCTACATCATCGGCACCGTGGCCGGTCCGCATCCCTATCCGATGATGGTGCGCGACTTCCAGTCGGTCATCGGCAGCGAGTGTCGCGTGCAGATGCCGGAACTGGCGGGGCGTCAGCCCGACTACGTCATCGCCTGCGTCGGCGGCGGCTCCAACGCCATGGGCATCTTCTACGACTACATTGCGGACGAAGCCGTCAAGCTGATCGGCGTCGAAGCGGCCGGCTACGGACTCGCCAGCGGCCACCACGCCGCTTCGCTCATCGCCGGCCGGCCCGGCGTGCTGCACGGCAACCGCACCTATCTGCTGCAGGATGAGAACGGCCAGATCATCGAGACGCATTCGGTCTCCGCCGGTCTCGACTATCCCGGCGTCGGCCCGGAGCATGCCTGGCTCAAGGACAGCCGCCGCGCGGAGTATGTCGCCATCACCGACGAGGAAGCCCTCGCCGCCTTCCATGCCCTGTGCCGCTACGAGGGCATCATTCCGGCGCTGGAGTCCTCGCATGCGCTGGCCTACGCCGCCATGCTGGCGCCGACGCTGCCCAAGGACAAGCTGCTGCTGGTGAACCTCTCCGGCCGCGGCGACAAGGACATGCACACCGTGGCGGAGAAATCGGGAATCGAATTCTGATGTCGCGCATCAAGAGCACCTTCGAGAGGCTTGCCGGGCAGGGACGCAAGGCCCTCATCCCCTTCATCACCGCCGGCGACCCCGACCCCGCCCTGACGTTGCCGCTGATGCGCGCGCTGGTGGCGGGCGGCGCCGACATCATCGAGCTGGGCGTGCCGTTTTCCGACCCGATGGCCGATGGACCGACCATCCAGCGCGCCTCCGAGCGGGCGCTCAAGCACGGCATGTCGCTGCGCCAGGTGCTGGCCATCGTGCGCGAATTCCGCGCCGGCGACCCGGCCACGCCGGTGGTGCTGATGGGCTACGCCAACCCGATCGAGGCGATGGGCGTCGGCGCCTTCACCGCCGAGGCGAAGCAGGCCGGCGTGGACGGCGTGCTGGTGGTCGACTATCCGCCCGAGGAATGCGCCGATTTCGCGGCGCAGATCAAGGCTGCCGGCATCGATCCGATCTTCCTGCTGGCGCCGACCTCGACCGATGCGCGCTTCGGCCAGGTGGCCGAGGTCGGCAGCGGCTACATCTACTACGTCTCGCTGAAGGGCGTCACCGGCGCGGGGCACCTCGACCTCGACGAGGTGGCGCGGCGCATCCCGGCCCTCCGTCGGAAGGTCGGCATGCCGGTCGGCGTCGGCTTCGGCATCCGCGATGCCGAGAGCGCGCGACGCATCGGCGCGGTGGCCGATGCGGTGGTGATCGGCAGCCGCATCATCGAGGAGATCGAGAAGAGCCCGCGCGAGGAGGCCGCTGTTAATGTCACGGCATTCCTGCGCGGCATCCGTGCCGCCCTGGACGACCTGGCCGTATCGAAGGAGGCATCATGAGCTGGTTGCAGAAGCTGCTTCCGCCCAAGATCAAACGCGCTGAAGGCACCAAGAAGTCGATCCCGGAGGGCCTCTGGTGCAAGTGTCCGAGTTGCGAGGCGACGCTGTACAGCTCGGACCTCGAAAAGAACCTCAACGTCTGTCCCAAGTGCGGCCACCATCATCGCCTGCGCGCCCGCGCCCGGCTCGACCTGCTGCTTGACCCGGAGGGCCGCTTCGAGATCGGCGCCGAGGTGCTGCCGGTCGACCCGCTCAAGTTCAAGGACAGCAAGCGCTATGCCGAGCGGCTCAATGCGGCGGCGGACGACACGGAGGAGGGCGACGCGCTGGTGGTGATGCAAGGCGCGGTGAAGACCCTGCCGGTGGTGGTCGCCGCCTTCGAGTTCGACTTCATGGGCGGCTCGATGGGTTCGGTGGTGGGCGAGCGCTTCGTGCGCGGCGTGCGGCTGGCCGTCGAGCAGCAGATGCCCTTCGTCTGCATTACGGCCACCGGCGGCGCGCGCATGCAGGAGGGGCTGTATTCCCTCATGCAGATGGCCAAGACCACCGCCGCCGTCACCCAGCTCTCGGCCAACCGGCTGCCTTTCATCTCGATCCTCACCGATCCGACCATGGGTGGTGTTTCCGCCAGCTTCGCCTTTGTCGCCGATGTGGTACTGGCCGAGCCGGGCGCGCTGATCGGTTTCGCCGGACCGCGCGTCATCGAGCAGACGGTGCGGGAGAAGCTGCCCGAGGGCTTTCAGCGCGCCGAGTTCCTGCTCGAGAAGGGCGCCCTCGACCTGATCGTGGACCGGCGCGAGATGCGCGAGAAACTGGCCGCGCTGTTGACCCTCCTGCAGAAAATTCCCGCGGTCTGATCCTGGCCTCACCTTCCCGCGATTTCACGCTGCCAGACTGGCTGGCCCATATCGAGCGGCTGCATGCGCAGCCGATCGCGCTGGGCCTGGAGCGGGTGCTGGCCGTCGGGCGCGCGCTCGGCAGCGCGCCGCGGGCGCCGCTGATCACCGTCGGCGGCACCAACGGCAAGGGCTCGACCTGCGCCATGCTGGAGCGCATCCTGCTTTGCGCCGGCTATCGCGTCGGCCTGTACACCTCGCCGCACCTGATCGACTACAACGAGCGGATCCGGATCGCGGGCGCACCGATCGGCGATGTCGCGCTGTGCGCCGCCTTTGAACGGGTCGAGACGGCGCGCGGCGGGACGCCCCTGACCTATTTCGAGTTCGGCACCCTGGCGGCCTGGGCCGCCTTCGCCGAGGCCGCTGTCGACGCGCTGATCCTCGAGGTCGGCCTGGGGGGGCGGCTCGATGCCGTGAACGCCTTCGATGCCGATTGCGCCATCGTCGCCTCGATCGATCTCGATCACATGGAGTTTCTCGGCGAGACGCGCGAGGCCATCGGCTACGAGAAGGCCGGCATCTTCCGCCCCGGCCGGCCGGCCATTGTCGGCGACCCGCAGCCGCCGCGCAGCCTGATCGATCATGCCGTCGGCGCCGGAGCCGAACTGCAGGTGCTGGGGCGCGATTTCGGTTATCTGGCCGAGCCGGGACAGTGGACCTGGTGGGGGCGCCGCGGCCGGCGCGGCGGGCTGGCCCATCCGGCCCTGCGCGGTGCCGTGCAACTGGCCAATGCCAGCACGGCGATTGCCGCGCTCGATGCGCTGGCGGCGCGACTGCCGGTGTCCATGCAGGACATCCGCCGTGGCCTGAGCGAGGTCGAACTTGCTGGCCGCTTCCAGGTTTTTCCCGGCCGGCCGGTCGTTGTGCTGGATGTCGCCCACAACCCGCAGGCGGCCGGGGTGCTCGCCGACAACCTCGGCAGCATGGCCTTCCATCCCGAGACCTGGGCGGTGTTCGGCATGCTCGCCGACAAAGACATCTCCGGCGTCGTCGAGCGCCTCCGAGGCCGCATCGACCGCTGGCTGGTGACGTCCCTGACGGGCCCGCGCGGGACGAGCGCCGCCGAACTGGCGGCGCGGCTCGAAGGGCTGGGCATCCGGGTCGCCGGATGCTTCGATTCGCCCGCGGAAGCCTATCGCGCAGCGCTGGGGCAGGCAGGGGAAGATGATAGAATTGCCGCCTTCGGTTCCTTCCTCACCGTGGCGGGTGTGCTGCAGGCGATAAGCGATGAGCGAAAACGATCCACAACTTGAGCTGAAGAAACGCGCCCGCCGCCGACTGGTCGGCGCGGCCGCCCTGGCTGTGTTGGCGGCGATTGTGCTGCCGATGGTGATGGACCAGGCGCCCAAGCAGCCGGTGCAGGATATCCAGATCCGCATCCCGTCCCAGGATGCGGGCGCCTTCACTTCGCGCATCCTGCCCGTCAAGCCGGGTTCGGTCCCGACCCCGCTGCCGCCGACCGCGGCACCGGAAACCAAGATCCCCGAGCCTGTCAAACCGGCGGCAGTGCAGGCCAAGGCCGAGCCGAAAGCCGAATCCAAGGCCGAAATCAAGCCGGAACCGAAAGCCCCACCGGCCAAGACAGAAGTCGGTCTCCCTGGCACGGCGAATAAGACGCCCGAACCCCGTGCCGTAGCCCCCATCGATGACAAGCTGCTGGCCAGGAAGCCCGATACGGCCAAGGCAAAACCGGCGCCCGCCGCCGCGAATGGCGAGCAATGGGTGGTGCAACTGGGCGCCTACCGCGACCAGGCCAACGTGCGCAACCTGACGGCAAAGCTCAAGCAGCAGGGCTACAATTTCTATACGGAAGCGCTGCCCTCGCCCGATGGCAGCACCCGCACCCGCGTGCGGGCCGGCCCCTTCCCGAGCAAGGATGCGGCCGAGGCGGCGCGCGAGCGCATCAAGCGGCTCGGCGTCGAGGGTGTAGTGGCGCAGAAGTAAGGCAAGCGGCGGTGACCTGGTTCGATTACGCCGTGCTGGCGATCGTCGCCGCTTCGCTCCTGCTCGGCGCCTGGCGCGGGTTGGTGAGCGAGGTGCTGGCGCTGGCCGCCTGGGTGGCGGCGCTGTTAACCGGCCGCGCCTTCGCGCCGCAGATGGCGCCGCTGTTCGGCGAATGGCTGAAGGAGCCGGCCCTTCAGTATGCGGCGGCGTTTGCCGTTGTAGTGGTGGCGGTGCTGGTGGCGGTCGCGCTGGTGCGTCTGGCCCTGTCCAAGCTGTTGCGGGCAATCGGCCTCGGCCCGCTGGACCGCTTCCTCGGTGCGGTGTTCGGCATCGCGCGGGGCGTGTTGGTGGCGGTGTTGTGCGTGCTGCTGGGCGGGCTGACGAGCTTGCCGCAGCAGGCGTGGTGGCGGCAGGCCTGGCTGGCCCCGCCGCTGGAAACCGCGGTGCTGGCGGCCAAGCCCTGGCTGCCGCCGGCGGTGGCGAAACGGCTCAAGTACCGATAGGTGGTGCGAGATGTGCGGAATCCTGGGCGTCGTCGCGACGACGCCGGTCAACCAGTTGCTGTATGACGGCCTGCAGGTGCTGCAGCACCGCGGCCAGGACGCGGCCGGCATCGCCACGGCCGAGGCCGGCGTCTTCCACATGCACAAGGGTCCGGGCCTGGTGCGCGATGTCTTCCGCACCCGCAACATGCGCAACCTGCAGGGCAACTGGGGCATCGCCCACTGCCGCTACCCGACGGCCGGCTCGGCCTACAACTCCGCCGAGTCGCAGCCCTTCTATGTGAACTCGCCTTTCGGCCTGATGCTCGCCCACAACGGCAACCTGACCAATGCCGAGGAACTCAAGCGCGAGATGTTCCTGCAGGACCTGCGCCACATCAACACCAACTCCGATTCGGAGGTGCTGCTCAACGTGCTGGCGCACGAACTGCAGGCGGCGGCCACCAAGTACCAACTCGACGCCGAGACGATCTTCAAGGCGGTGGCCGGCGTGCATCGCCGGGTGCGCGGCGCCTACGCCGTGGTGGCGATGATCGCCGGCTACGGCCTGCTGGCCTTCCGCGATCCCTACGGCATCCGCCCGCTGATCGTTGGCCGCAACGTCACGGCCGAAGGCAACGAATACCTGGTGGCTTCCGAGAGCGTGGCGCTGGACACCCTGGGCTTCCAGATCCTGCGCGACGTGGCGCCGGGCGAGGCGGTGCTGGTCGACACCGGCGGGCAATTCCACAGCCAGCAGTGCGCCGAGCGGACGATGCGCGCGCCCTGCATCTTCGAATATGTCTATCTGGCGCGGCCGGACTCGCTGATCGACGGCATCTCGGTCTACGAGAGCCGCGTCAAGATGGGCCAGCACCTGGCCGAGAA